>JAFTSR010000408.1 GCA_017467225.1 Clostridia bacterium
AGTAGCCCGGACCGTACATATGGCAGTTTTCCACCAAAATATCGTTTCCACCCATGCGGAAGACCTGGCAGGAGGTGTTCATGGTGCAATCGCGAACGACAAGATCCTTAACGTTGATGCCGGCAATGCAGTCGTCACCCGTGATAAAGCGGCAGCGGGTCAGACGCGTGTGAACACAGTGATGCAGATGAATGCCGTCGTGACCGGCAAGGCAGACGACATCCTCCATGGTGATATTGACGCAGTTGTCCATCTGATGCATAAAGTTACCGTTGTTGGCAATGGTGTAGCCGCGCAGGGTAACGTCCTTGCAGTTGGTCATGTAGATGCCGTGAGGGCCACGGAAGCCCTCCTCACCGTCGGGATCATAGCAGTCGCGGCCGTCAATCAGTGAGCCCTCCTCACCGATGATGCTGACATTGCTCTCGCCATATGCCGAGATCATGGCGCGACGGTACTCCGGCCCCGGCTTTTTCTTGGAAAAGTTCTCATAATAATCGGTGATCAGCTCCATGTCGCTGCGCATCTCCACACCATCCGGAACCGCATACACCTCGTAATCGTCACACTCCTCGCTGCCCAAAAGCTTAGCGCCGGCACGAAGATAAATGGTGGTATCCGACCACATTCTCAAGCTTGCAACCGCAAAGCTGCCCTCAGGGATGATGACGGTTCCACCGCCATCGCGGCATAAATCCAGCACCTTCTGAATAGCCTCAGTCTGCAGCGCGTCGCTGTCGGCAATCACACCGTAATCGGTAATCACATATGTAGGCTTGCTCATAAATACCTCCGAAAAGCCGCACTTGGCGGTGATATTGACATCAGTATAACACATTCTCCCAGCAAAATCAAGGTGCATAGCAAAAAAAGTTCGAAATCTCTTGCAAATACAAATTGCTTGTGCTATAATTATTACAAAGTTTTTTGAAAGGGAGCGCGAGGAAAACTTTTGTACACAAAAGTTTTCCCTCGCACCAAACCATATGAAACAATGCCCACGCTGCCGCGCCATCGTGCGCGATGATTACGAATGTCCGTTCTGCCACGAGACGCTGACCTATGAAACTCCCGTCATGCAAGACAAGCCGCATATGCCATGGAATCGCTATACTGTGCTCTTTTGGCTCAAGACCGTTTGGTTTCCTCTTGTCTGTCTTGCTGTCTGCGCGGTGAGGCTTTTGACGTTGCCACCGACAGCACCCTGCTTTTTTGAAGTTGGGAAACCATGGCCTCTGCTTGTCATCTGCGGCACGTTGCTCTTTTCTTTCCTTTCTGCTCTTTTTGCTAACAATCCGTCTTGTGAACATGATGCGTTTTATGAAAGATGGTATCAATATCGTTTTTCGCTTGCTACATATTTGCTTGGAACTTCTGCTGTTGTTTTGTCCTTCATTCTTTTTCTCTGAAATTCATCCCGCGCTGTGCGCGGGATTTTTTTCTGCAAATTTCGAAAAAGGTATTGCATTTCAAAAAAAATCATGGTATACTGAGTCAACCTTAACAACAAGGAGGATATCTTTATGAAATGCCCCTACATTCTTGAGCAAAAATATCCCATCGGCGACGTTTGCGTGGTTGCGGTCAACCTCGCTGATTTTGACGCCGATCCGACCGGTGAGCGCGACAGCGCATCTGCACTGCAGGCGGCTATTGATGCCTCTCGCGCACTCGGAGGCGGCACGGTCTACATCCCCGAAGGCCGTTATCGTATTGCTACGCCCGTGACGCTGCGCACGGCAGTTACGCTGCGCGGTGAATGGGTCAGCCCGGAGGACCCGACGGCAGACCTGCGCCTTGGCACCATTCTTGAAATCTACATCGGTCGTGACGATCCCGACGGCACGCCTGCCATTACCATGGAGGCCTGCTCCGGCATCCAATGCATGACCTTCTACTATCCCGAACAGCGCTTCGACGCGCCCGTTCCCTACTCTCCCACCGTTCGTCAGCACGGCGTGGACAGCATGACGCTGGAAAACGTCACCATGATCAACCCCTGGCGCGGTGCGCAGTGCGGTCCCGACGGCAATGAGCTGCATTTTCTGCACAACGTCTACATCACCCCGATGAACGTCGGCTTCTTTATGGATATGACCACCGACATCGGCAGAATGCAGAATCTTAACATCAAGCCCGATTATTACGCTCGTTTTCTGCCCGACACCGACCTTGCCGCTCTGCGCGAGTATATGCTGCAGAACGCGACCGGTGTCTACATGGCACGCTCTGACTGGGAGTACGGCTATGAAATTCACGTGGAATGGTGCCACATCGGCTTCCTCATCACCTCCTTCACCAACTCCGGCCCCAACACCCAGCTTTCGGGACTTCGCATGTTCAACTGCGACATCGGCTTCCATCTGATCGACGTCAACCCTTACGGTGTTGCGCTCTCTGACAGCGAGATCATCTGTGACCGTCCTCTGACGGCGGCCGTTGCCAGCGACAATCGCTTCAAGACAGTCATGCAGCTCAACGGCTGCGAGCTGCGCGGTCCTTATCGCCACACAGTCGATCAGAACGGCGACGGACAGATCAGCTTTGTCAATACGACGCTGGCAGGCTGGAGCGAAAGCGCCATCCTCGCAACATCAGGCGGTCTGACCTTTATGCAGTGCAAATTTGAGGGCAAGGGTTGCCATTTGGATATGAAGAGCGGTGCCGGTGCCGTGCAGATTTTGGGCTGCGAATTTGGCGGTGAACCTTGCTTCTGCTTTGAGAATGAATGCGTCAAGGAGAATCTACAATTCAGCGCAGAGCCTCTGAACCTGAACGTCGCTTCCCGCGGCGGTCACCTGCCCTGCACCACCTCGACCATTCCCGGCAGCACACAGTTGTTCAACGTTGCCGACTACGGCGCAATTGCCGACAACGCAACTGACAATACCGCAGCCTTCACCGCAGCGCTCGACGCCGCCAAGGCTGTCGGCGGTGGCGTAGTCTACGTTCCCGCGGGTCTGTATCGCTTTGACGGACAGATCACCGTTCCCACGGGCGTCCAGCTGCGCGGCGTGTTTGCAACACCCTGCCATACGCTGGGCGGCGGTAGCGTGCTTCTGACCTACGCCAACCGCGGCATCGAGGACGGCACGCCCTTCATCTCCCTGGAGCATGATTCCGGTCTGTTTGGTTTGTCGCTCTACTACCCCGAGCAGAGCGAGCATACGCCTGTTCCCTACCCCTACTGCGTCCGTTCGCTCGGATATAACTGCTATAT
>JAFTSR010000409.1 GCA_017467225.1 Clostridia bacterium
AATCTGTGAGGAAAGCGTGGGAATGAGAGCCAGCGAGACCGAGGTCAAAAGAGCCGGTACAAGATTGAAGATGGGAACCGCCATGGTCGTATAGATACCGTACAAGGAATTTGCCCTCTCGACCGAGTGCCCGATGCGCTGCAGTCTGCGCAGAATCATGGTCATATCGACGATCTTGGTGATCGACAAAACAAAGGAGCTCAAGGTGATCGGCACAGCGATGGCCAGCAAACGCTTACCCAGAGAAAGTCCTTGACGCTCAGAGAGAGCGATATCTGCATAACCGCCATTGCACGTCATTGCCTGCTTGCGTCTGCATCCCCAGAGATAAGCACAGGAGATTGCCACGCCAAGGCTCAAGCCCAGCATGGCAAGCGCCGCAACATAGGCGACATCCATGTGAGAAGCAACGGCCAGGCGAGCAAACAGCACACCAAAGGCCAGCTTTCCGGCAGCCTCGATCATCTGCGAGACGGCCGTTGGTATCATATTCTGAAAGCCTTGAAAATAACCGCGGTACGATGCGCTGATGCAAGAGAAAAACACGGTGGGTGAGACTGCTTTAAGGGCATACACCGTCATCGGGCTGTCGATCAGACGCGCAATCTGCCCGGCCCCAAAATAGAGCGCAAGGCTACCAAGCAACCCGAGCCAAAAGAAGATACGCATCGACAGGCGCTCAATACGACGCACGGCATCCAGCGCTTCAGAGTCATGCTCCGCACGGCTGATCTGCTGTGCGATCAGCATGGACGCGGCAATCGGCAAACCGGCGGTAAACAGAACGCTCAGCATGGCGTACCATTCATAAGCTGCGTTAAAATATCCCATGCCGACCGATGTAAGATAGCGGAGCATGGGAATTTTATAAAAGAGTCCGATGACCTTGACAAGTGCCGTCGACAGCGACAGCGCCATCACACCTGAGAAAAACGTTTTGATCCGCACGCCGCGCACATTTGCGTCGGTTGCGTCGGTTCGGTTGCTTTGGCGTCTGTCGGCCTGTCTGACGGACCTCATGTAATCTTACCTTCCTTAATCGAAATAACGGCGAATGACCTGACGGGATTCAAACTTCAGGCATTCAATATCAATGGAAGTATATGCGCCGTTCTCATACAGTATGCGTCCGTCGCACATGGTAAGTATTACATTGGAAGTATTTGTACTGTAGCACAGGGAAACGGTGGTGTCATAGGTAGGAATGTGGTTGATTGCGCCCATGTCAATCATAATAAGGTCGGCCTTGGCACCTACTTCAATCTTACCACAATCCTCTCTACCCTGAGAAAGTGCACCGTTACGGGTTGCCAATGCCGGCATCATGGAGGCAGTAGTCACAGTCGGATCACAGTTGATACCCTTATGAAGAATGGCAGCCAGCTGCATTTCCTTGAGAACGTCCAAGGAATTGTTGGAAGCAACGCCATCCGTACCCAAAGCAACGGTAACACCGGCATTGAGCACACGGGGCAAAGGCATCACGCCGCTGCCAAGCTTCAGATTACTGGTCGGATTATGGATAGCGAACACGCCCTTTTCCTTCATAATCGCCAGATCGTCGTCCGTTACGTAAACGCAATGCGCGGCCGAGGTGGGAACATCCAGAACACCAAGCGAATTGAAATAAGCGATCGGAGTCAGACCGCCGCGACGTGCAATACACTTCTCATGCTCCAGCATGGTTTCACTGATGTGCACCTGCATGCGCAGATTATGCTCCTTGGCATATTCGGCAACGTAGCGACAGGTTGCATCGCAGTTGGTGTACTCTGCGTGCAGCGCCATATCAACCTTCAATCGGCCGTCTGCTGCACCGTGATATTGCTCAGCCAGACGCACCGCTTCCTCAAAGCGCGCATCCTCCTCCGGACGCATATTGTCCTCAAAGGAAACAATGGAGCGTGCGATATTTGCCTTGATACCTGTCTCAAGAACGGCCTCTGCCGTAGCATCCTGGAACATATACATATCCGTGAAGGAGACGATACCGTTCTTCAGCATTTCGGCAATTGCCAGCTTGGTACCGAAATACACGCTGCGGAAGTTGAGCTTTTCCTCGGCAGGAAGGATTTTTTCATCCAGCCATCTCTGCAGCGGCAGGTCCTCACCGTATCCGCGGAACAGCGTCATGGCAGCATGGCAATGTGCGTTATAAAACGCAGGCATGATCAGATTTTCACGGCAGTCAATGACGCGATCAAATTCATCCTCAGCCGGAACATCGGATCCGATATATGTGATACGGTCTTCAATCACAGAAATCTGCAACGGCTCAACGCCAAATCCCGCTTCTTTCAGAAGAATTGCGTTTTTGAATAGTATTTTCATCGTTATACCCTCTTTAGGTTTTTTATACTTTATACAAGGTTTTACGTAGCCTTGCCTACAAATTCCCGATACAGCGCCACCTGCGGCAAAAGGTCGCAGTCCAGCGGACGGGCGGATTGTATATCTTTAAGAATGGCCGCGGCGATATGGCCGTAGGCATTCGAATCAAGGATGGGAGGGAGGATGTGCTCCAGGTACGGACGCAGCATGCCGATCTCATATCCCATGGTGGAATCAAACTGCTCGGTACAGTGGTCGGCATACGGAAAAATGCTGCTTTCCTCGTTGGCGCGCACGCTGTCCCAAAGAAACAGCGTAAACTCCGGCGCGGACGCACGGCGGTAGTAATCACGCACCAGGCGACGCAACAGGCGAATCTGGTTGGGTGAGAAAACTGTATCACCCACACGCAGCTCCTGCGCAACGCGAATAAACATGCTATAATAGGGATATTGCTCTAAAAGGCCGGAAATCTGCGGATAGACCGTCTGAATGCCCTCGAACAAAAACAGATCGTTTTCGTCCTTGATGCAGTACTCACGGCTGCCTGTGCGCTCTCCGCAGGAGAGATCATATACGGGCATCTGTGCCCGTCCCTTGGTCATCAGCTGCTCTACGCAGTCGCAGAACAGCGGAAAGTCAAGCGCGTCGATCGAATCAAAGTCGATCTTATGATTGGGATCATTTGTCTTCAGAGAAAACTCGACCTTGGGCTGCTCACGGAAGAAATCGTCAATCGAGATCATGTGGACGTGCTTGCCAGCCGCCTCCAGGTAGCGGATCAATAGCTTTGCCGTCGTTGATTTACCGGCACAGCTCGGTCCGCCGAGTCCAAGCAGCTTGCATGAGGGCTGCGCCAGAATACGCGCGGCAGCCGCCTTCATTTGCGCAGCGAAAGCATCCTCACAGCCGGCGATATATGCACGGGCCTCGTCTTGACTTGATAAATTTGTTTTAGCGATCATTTGCGACATCAAATCTTACCTCCTTGGTACACAATCGGGCAGGCATCGCTTCACGCTTCGGAAAACGTTTTCAATCGATCAGCGATCTTTCCCGATAAAAGGTTTCGATAAATTCCAGTTTGGTTGATATTTCGGTCTCGCGGTCACGCAAATACTCAAAGGGATACTTATGGTTGAAAAATCTTGCAATTTTGGGCGGTGCGCTTCCGTCCGGGCTATATTCCACAGCTTTAGTGACAGCGCCGGCACCGGCGGCAAAAACAGAATGGAATTCTTCCATCATGTATACGTTATAGCGTCCTTCAAAGCCGGGGAGTGAAAAGCCGACGTTTTCAAAATTGCCGACCGTATTTTTCTGACGGTACATATAGTAAGGAACATAGCCCTTCATGGGCGCGCGGATCTGCGAGTAATCAACGCACTTCCCTGCATCTCCGCCATGCAACGAATATACGTTGTCATCCTGATGCAAGATATCCGCCGCTTTTTTGACGCAAAACGTATGTACGGTCAGATTTTCCGGGCGAAGCTCCAGAATTCTGTCCAGAGAATGGGAGAAATTCGCAAAGTGATCTCCCGGCAGACCGGCAATCAAATCAGTATTGATGCAAGGAATGCCTGCTTCTCTTGCGGCGTCAAAGGCGCGCAAAAACTGCTCGGTGGTATGGTCTCTGCCGATACGGCTGAGCACCTCGTCGGAAAGCGTTTGCGGATTGACGCTGACACGACCAACGCCATATTCCCGCGCAACGCGGAATTTTTCAAGAGTAATGGTGTCCGGTCGTCCGGATTCCAGGGTAAATTCCTCAAGGGTGGAAACGTCACAGCCGTTTTGAATGGTGGACAGCAGCTGACGCAGCTGGTCGGGCTCAAGAATGGTCGGCGTTCCGCCGCCGATATAAACCGTTTTGAGTCGCAGCCCCATTTCCTTGATTTTATTCAAAAGTTGGCTGATATCCTGGCACAGCGTGTCAAGATATTCGGGAATCAGCGACAAGAGCCGCTGCGAGGTGTAGGAAACAAAGGAGCAATAGGCACAGCGCGTCGGACAAAACGGAATGGAAACGTACAGGCTGCAATCCTTCTTGGAATGTCCTGCAAGCATCTCATACTCACGCTTGGCAACCTCGGTGGCCAGTGCTGCCTTCTTAGGCAATGCAAAAAACTCATCCGTCAAAGCCTCGACGGTCTCCTCGGTGCTCTTTCCCTGCAGCAAGCGCTCCATGGCAAGCTTTGCCGGGCGAACGCCGGTCATCATACCCCAGGAGGGACGGTAACCCAAAAGCATTTCTCCGGCCTTCATAACGGCACCGCCGGCAGCCAGCTTTCTCGTTCGCTCCTTGGTTATATCGGAGCGATAGGCAAAGCGAGCGTCAGCTTTGACCGATTTTGTGCGGTAGGACATCTCCGCATAGGCGGAGCAGCCGTCTGCGTCGTCCACCACACGCAAATGCAGTGCGGGTCCGTCCGGATCAGCCTGCGCCTCCTCGGAGAATTTACTTCCCGGGAAAAAGATCATGCACAGCGTCTGCACATAGTATGTGTTGATATTTCCTTCTAAATGTAATCTCATGATACACCGTGCCTTTTTTCTGACATTTTGGACATCTTAGAGTTTTTTGATCCACTGGTTTGTATCCAGCAGAATGGTGACGGGACCGTCGTTTTCAATGTGAACCTGCATATCTGCGCCGAAGCGGCCGCTCTCGATGACAATTCCCTGCTCACAAAGCAGCTGCAGCACCATATGATACAGCGCCTCTGCATGTGCAGGATCACCTGCGCCGGTAAAGCTGGGACGGTTGCCGTGCGAGGTATCGGCAAGCAGCGTGAAGTTGGAGACCAGCAGCATCTGCCCACCGATATCGGCGACGCTGCGGTTCATTTTTCCGTTTTCATCACAGAAAATGCGTAGTTTGACTAATTTTTGCGCCATCATGCGCGCGTGGTCTTCCGTATCGTCGGCTGCCACGCCAAGCAGAACCATCAGACCTGCTTCGCATGAGCCTACCACCTGTCCGTCAATGGTAACGGACGCCGCGCTGACGCGCTGAACAACAGCTTTCATAATTTTTCCTTAAATTTCGATTTATCACGAGGCAAATCCGCGCGTGATATCAATGACTCCCGCAAGATTACGCAGAGAGGACACGATCGTCTGATAATGCTCGGTGCTGCGGCAACCGATCTTCATCGAAATGATAACGGTATCATCACTGCAATTGATGCAGCCGATATGCAGAATGGAAACGCGCATTTCTGCCAGCGCAGCCGTGACAGAAGCCAGCATACCGATGCGATCCTCCACGTGCAGCTGCAAAAGTGCCTCGTAAAGATCCTTGCTGGATTTTGTGTGTTCCTTTTCCCAATGCGCAGTCACCCAGCGATCCAGATCCTGATCATTTTCAAGCGAGCGCGTCACGTTGGGACAATCGCGCTTGTGGATCGAAATGCCAAATCCCTTGGTAATAAAGCCGATGATGCTGTCGCCCGGCAGCGGATTACAGCACTTAGCAAATTTGACCGTACATCCATGCTGGCCGTCGACTATAATGCCACTGCCCGTCTTGGCAGGCTTATTCTTGGCGGCGTTCTGATTGCTCTGCTCCAGAACCTCCTCATCGGTCATGGTGCGACGCTGCTCGATCTGCTCGGCGCGAACGGTTCGCATGTATTCATCGTGCAGCTTGATAGCGATCTTGGAAACCGACATACCGCCGTAGCCGACCGTATTATACAGATCATCTGCGGACATATATCCCGTCTTGGCCGCAACGTTGTTGACAACCTCGGTGCGCTCGGCCTCCGTCAGGCTGCGAGCGTATTTTTTCATTTCATTGTCAATGATGGCCTTGCCGGCAACAATGTTATCCGCGCGCGTTTCCTTTTTGAACCACTGGCGGATTTTATTGCGCGCTTCGCTGGTTTTGACGATGCCGAGCCAGTCGCGGCTGGGACCCTTCTGACCAGATGCGGTCAGAACCTCAACGATCTCACCGTTCTTGGGACAGGAGTCGATCGGAACGATCATACCGTTGATCTTGGCGCCCGTCATGCGATGACCGACCTGCGTATGAATGACATAGGCAAAGTCGATAACCGTTGCACCCTGCGGCAGAGATACGACGTCACCCTTAGGTGTAAAGACGAAGACCTCATCATGGAAAATGTCGGTCTTGAATGCATGCAAAAATTCATCCGGGTCGCGGGTGCCATCCTCGGTCTCGATCAGGCGAGCGATCCATTCCAGCTTCTTGTCCATTTCTTCCTTGGAGGAGGAGCCGGTCTTGTACTTCCAATGCGCAGCCATACCGTATTCGGCAAAGTGGTGCATATCCCAAGTACGAATCTGTACCTCGAATGGGATACCGTTATAACCGATGACCGTGGTGTGCAGCGAACGGTACATATTGGGCTTTGGCGTGGAAATATAGTCCTTGAAGCGTCCGGGAATGGTGTTAAACATTTCATGAATGACACCCAGAGCTGTATAGCATTACAGCTCATCGTCTACGATAATACGCAACGCGTAG
>JAFTSR010000410.1 GCA_017467225.1 Clostridia bacterium
GGACCTTTTGATCAGCGCCGCTGCCGGCTCCGGCAAAACGGCCACGCTGACGGAGCGCATCATCCGTGCGCTGACCGGCGTGGGCGAGGATGGCGCACAGAGCAAGCCCGCCGATATTTCCCGCATGCTGATCGTCACCTTTACGCGTGCCGCTGCCGCCGAGCTGCGCAGCCGTATCAGCGCCGCACTCTCCGCCGCTATTGCCGCCCATCCCGACGACCGTCATCTGTACCGTCAGCTGCTCGCCTTGGGCAGCGCGGATATCTGCACCATCGACTCGTTTTACCTGCAGCCCGTCCGCGCCAATTTTGAGCGCCTGGGGCTGCCCTCCTCCTTCCGTTTGGCGGACGAGGGTGAGCTGGCACCCGTCAAGCACGATACGCTGCAGCGTCTGATCGACGCCGCCTATACACGCTACGTGCCGGCCGAGGCGGACGAGCAGGCTCCCCTGTCCGTGCTTGCCGGAAACGCCTTCGCTCGCGCCATGGACGACATCATGCCCAACCGCGACCGCGGCGAAAACACACAGGTGCTGCTTGACCTGTATGAAAAGCTGCTCGCCTTTCCCGAGGGTCTTGCGTGCCTGTCCCACAGCGCCGAGCGTCTTACAGCGCAAGCCGAGCTTCCCTTTGCCGAAACCGACCACGGCCGCGCCATCTCTGCAACCGTGCTCTCGCGGCTGGACTCGCTGCATGCGCGCATTGAAAACGCCTGCGCCGTCTTCGCCGCCGATCCCGTCGCCGCGCGCCTGTATCTGCCGTGTGCGCAGGGAGACCTGGATACAGTTTCTGCCCTTCGTTTGGCGCTGACAAACCGCAACTGGGACGGTGCCGGCGAGGTGCTGCGCGCCTTCTCTCCCAAGCGCCTGGGCTCCTCCAAGAAGGAGCGTGCCGGCGAGGCTGCGCTGCGCGTCAAGGAGGATCGCGCCGCCTGGGTCAAGGACATCCGAGCTCTGGCGCCCTTTTTCGCCGATGATGCCGATACCCGTCGCGCACATATGCTGCAAAGCGCTGCTACAGAGCGCCTTTTGTACGAGCTGCTCTCAG
This sequence comes from Clostridia bacterium, assembly GCA_017467225.1. The sequence continues at coordinate 1,047 of JAFTSR010000410.1, forward strand.
ACTACGACCGCGAAATTCACGAGATCAAGCTGCGCCGCGGTGTGCAGGATTTTACCGATATCCGCCGTGCGCTGCTCCGACTGCTGCTTGACGAAAACGGGCAGCTGACCGACGTTGCGCGCGCCCTGCAGGAGAAATACGACGCCGTTTATATCGACGAGTATCAGGACGTTGACACCGTGCAGGACACCATTTTTTCCATCATTGGTGCCGGCGGCAAGCGCTTTATGGTCGGTGATATCAAGCAAAGCATCTATGCCTTCCGCGGTGCTGAGCCCTCCATCTTTGCCGATTACCGCCGCCGCTTTTCCACCGTCACGCCTGATGCGCCCGACACCGACGGCAGCGGTGCCTGCCTTTTTATGTCCGAAAACTTCCGCTGTGACCGCTCGGTCATCGATCTGACCAACGCCGTCTGCGGTTATACATTTGAGGTCTGCCGGGAGAGCATTGCCTACACGCGCGCCGACGATCTGATCTGCGGCAAGCAGCCGGATGCGAGTGCTCCCTGTCATCCGTCAAACATTATTCTTCTGGAAAAGTCCAAGGACGATCCCGCCGGGGACGAGACCGAGGATGAGAATGACGAGCTCGACGAGAACGAAGCGCCTAACCCTCAAAAGCGCGCGCCATCAATCCCGAGGCCGTCTATATCGCGCGCGAAATCTATCGCCTGACGCAAAATGAGCGAAAGAACGACGGTAAGCCGATCCGTCCGCGGGACGTCGCCATTCTGATGCGCTCGACCGGCATGGCCGAGGCGCTGACCGAGGCACTGGCCGCCTACGGTATTCCGACCACCTACCGCGCCGCCACCTCGCTGGCAACCCATCCCGACATGGTCGAGCTGATCAATCTGCTCTCTGTCATCGACAATCCGCGCGACGACGTGCCGCTGACGGCACTTTTGACCACGCCCTCCTCCCCCTTGACGCTGGAGGATCTTTTGCAGCTGCGCACCGCGGAGGAGCGCTGTCTGCAGATTCCGCTGTACGACGTGCTCTGTCTTGCCGCATCTGCGCAAGAGGAGATTGCTTTGCCCGTGGACGCTGCGCTGCGCGAGCGCTGTGCTGCCTTTGTTTCGTTTGTGCAGCGCTGGCAATCGGTCGCCCGTTCGTTGCCTGTGGATAAATTCCTGCGCAAGCTGTACGGCGAGCCTCTTTTCAAGGAAAAGGCTGCCTCGCCCGTCTATCTGACCGTTTACGACAAGGCACGACATTATCAGAATACCTCTTTTTGCGGTCTGTATCAGTTTTTGCGCTATTTCCGCCGTCTGCTGGAAAGTCCGTCGGCGCTCAACAACGCCGCCACACCTGCCGACACCGATGCCGTCACGCTGCTCAGCATCCACAAATCCAAGGGACTGGAGTTCCCTGTGGTGTGGATTGCCGACTGCGCTGCCAAATTCAATACCAAGGATCTGCGTGCCCCCATCATTTTTGATCACGCGCTGGGCGCTGCGGCGCGCATCTACACGCCGACCGATGCCTCCCGACGCGAGAGTGCGGTGCGCCACGCCATCGCCGAGCAGCTGCGCCTGCGTCAGGCCGAGGAGGAAATGCGCATTCTCTACGTCGCCATGACACGTGCACGCGAGCGTCTGTATATCAGCGCCAAGCTCCCCTCCCCGGCTGCCACGCTGCTGGATCGTGCCGACCGTCCCACAAGAGGCGATCGCGCCGCCATTCTTTCCTCGAACTCCTACATTTCCTGGATTCTGGGCGCCCTCTCGCCGACCAACCGCGCGCCCGATTTGCCGGACTGCTATCGCATTCACATAGAGGATCGCCGCAATTTCACGGCCGACACACTGCCAAAGACTGTGCCCTCACCTGACATCAGGGTCGAGAGCGCAAGTCCTGCAAGCGAGGACGGCACCGCCGCCTTCTATCGCACAATGCTGCAGGAGCACGAAAGCTACCGGGATGAAAACGCGCTGTTGCGCACGCTGCCCACCAAGGCTGCCGCCTCCAAGCTGACGCGCGGCATGCTGGATCGCTATTTCCTGCCCGAAATGATGGACAGCAGCGAGCCCGAGCCGCCCGAGCAAAAAGCGCAGGATGAGGCCGAGCGCATTCACCATCGCATTGCGTTGATGCGCGCCGCCCGTCCCACCTTCCACGAGCTGCTTGCCGATAAGGAGAGCGCCAGTGCTGCCGAGCGCGGCACGGCAACCCACCTGTTTTTGCAGTATTGCGACCACGCGCAGCTTGCCGCGCACGGTGTCGAGGCTGAGATCGATCGGCTGGTGGTCGAGAAATATCTGACGCCGCGCACCGCCGCCATGCTCAATCGCCGCCACCTGCAGAATTTTATCAAAAGTCCGCTGTTCCGGGATATTTTATCGGCAAAAACGGTATGGCGCGAGCTGCAGTTCAACCGCTTTTTGCCCTACAGCACCTTGACCGAGCGCCCTGATATGGCGCAGAAGCTGGGCGACGCTTCCCTGTACGTGCAGGGCTCACTTGACCTTTTGCTGCTGGGCGCGGACGGCTCACTGACGCTGTGCGACTATAAGACCGACCGTCTGCGTACCGAGGATTTTGCCACGGATGCCGATCCCGATCACAAGCAGCAGATCATTCAGGAGCAACTGATCCGTGATCACGGCGACCAGCTGGCCATTTACGCCGACGCCGTGTACGCAATGTCCGGTCGCTATCCCGACCGCATTTGTATTTTCTCGTTGCCGCTGGGCTGTGCCGTGGATATGCCGCTCCCCACAGCACCGAAAACTTAATCTACCAAGGAGGCTCACATGTCCTTTTTGTACTTTTTACAGCAGCTGCGCAACCCCGTCACCGATGCCATCTTTGCCACGCTGACGCATCTGGGTGAGGAGGCCATCTTTCTGATGGTCGCGCTGCTCGTCTTTTGGTGCATCGACAAGAAAAACGGCTATTATTTTCTGACCGTCAGCTTTGTCGGACTGTCGATCAACCAGTTTCTCAAGCTGCTTTGCCGCATTCCCCGCCCGTGGGTGCTGGATCCTGACTTTCCCATTGTGGAAAGCGCTCGCGAGGCCGCGACCGGCTATTCCTTCCCCAGCGGTCACACGCAAAACGCCGTCAACACCTACGGCAGCATTGCGCGCTTCACCCGATCCCGTGCGCTGCGCATCGTTTGCATCGTCGCCGTGGTCGTGGTTGCCTTCTCTCGTCTTTACCTTGGCGTACATACGCCTAAGGATGTGCTGACCTCGCTGGCCATCGGTGCTGTCCTGGTGCTTGGTATGTATCCGCTCATTCACCGCGCCCTGCAAAAGCCGGTGCTGATGTATGCGATCTTCGGCATTCTGATGCTGCTGGCCATTGCCTTTGTGCTGTACGCCGAGTGCTACGCCTTCCCTGCCGACGTTGATCCCGTCAATCTCGCCGAGGGACGTAAAAACGCCTGGACCATTCTCGGCTGCGCCGCAGCAACGCTGGTGGTCTACACGGTCGATACCTACCTTGTCCGCTTCGAAACGGCGGCACCGCTGCCGGCACAGATCTGCAAGCTGGTCTTCGGCGGCGGCTTGACGGTGCTTCTCAAAAGCGTGCTCAAATCCCCCCTACTCTCTCTTTGCGTCGATCACCCTGCCGCGCACGCGCTGCGCTATTTCCTTGTCGTGGTTTTCGCCGCTGCCGTCTGGCCGCTCACCTTTCCTTTTTGGACGCGTCTGTTTTCGCGCCGGGACAAAAGCCTTGACAAGGCGAACGATTTGTGATATCATAAAGCATATTTCCCCAAACGAGGTTATTCATGGAACAAAATTCCAATCATAAACCGGCGCTGCGCCTCGGTAACGTTGCCCTGCGCCACGGTCTGTTTTTAGCACCGTTAGCCGGTGTCAGCGAC
>JAFTSR010000029.1 GCA_017467225.1 Clostridia bacterium
CAAACCTGTAGGGACAGGCCTCCCGGACTGTCCGTTCCAATGCGAAACAAATCAATACGCTAATCATTTGGGGTAGCGAAGCGGCGCGAGGGGAGTGAATGACACGCCGGTGGCGTGTCAGAGCCCGAGCGTGACCGAGCCGCAGCGAGACGGGGCCCCGCATGGCATATCGTTCCGCTCATCCAGAGCAGAACCGCAATGAATTTCGCCAAAAAATTGATAAAAGGTTTTGAGGGGGTGTGGGGGCGATGTTTGGCGGTCATGATGCTTTGCTTGCAAAGCGGCATGATGACGGCGTTTAGCTGTCAAGACAAACTCGACGTTTCGGCAAAGCCGAAACATAACTTTCTTTCAAAAGTTCCCCCGCATCGTCTTCCCCTCACTTCTTCCGCCGTTCTACCGCTGCGTCAAACATCGCCTGCTCTTCGGCTGTCTCGATCAGAAGCGGCGGAACCTGCACCTTGTTGCCGTCCTCGTCCAGGGCGACGAAAATAAATCGTGCGTCGGCGGCTAAGGTGCGCTCGCCGTCAAAATCCTCCAGCCAAGCCGTAGCCAGAACCTCCAGCGAGGTGCGACCGGTGTAGATCACGCGCGCCTCGCACATCAGCACCTGGTTGCGAATCACCGGCTGCAGATAGCGCAGGTTTTCAACCGAGGCGGTGGTGACGTGGGTGCGTGCATGGCGGCGTGCCGTCACGCCTGCCGTTTCGTCCAGCCAGCTGAAAAGCAGACCGCCAAAGAGGCGATTGGCGCCGTTCATGTTGCCGACTGTGACGATGTGCGCCTGCTCGGAGGCAGAAGCCGAGGCAGGGCGCGGAGAAAGACGATCCATGGTATCCATTGGAAAATTCCTTTCAAATAGCAAAAAATCAAATGGTGTCGATGCAGACGGACAGCGTCACGCGCTGCTCGCTCATACTGCCGATCGGCTCGATGCGAACCTCATTTTCCCCCGGGTGCAAATCCGTCAGCTGCACGGCGTAGGGGATGGGTGTAGAATACAGCGCAGGCTGCTCGCGCGTGGCGATCAGCCGGTCGTTGCAGTACACGCCAAAGCTGCCCGCAATGCGCGCAACCGTCAGCCAAAGCGCATCGCCGTCCGCAGCTTGCACGGTCATAACGGCGCACTCCTTTCGCTCGGCATCGGCGCAAAGTACGAGCTCCGCCCGGCTTTGCACCGGCAGCGCTGCCGCCTTTTGGTAGGCATCGGCAAGCTGCTGCATCGCGGCATCGACGGCCAGCGAGTTGGCGCGCTCGGCCTCCCAGGCCTTGGCCTGTGCGGCTGTAAAGGTGGACGCGTCGCCGATATTGTCGCGCATGGTCAGACCGTCGCAGCGGTAGTGGCGCAAAAGCGAGCCGCAGCCGCGTGCCTCGCAGTCCGACATGCGCAATTCTTCCACGCACTCGGCGGCGACGGCAGCACGGGCATCGGGCTGCTCGGCTTCAAAAATGCAATGGTTCATGCGAATGCCCTTGGCGTTGCGCAGGTAGAGCACCGCGCCGGGGTATTGACCGAGGTTGGTCAGATGCTCGGGGTACATGCCCCAGAAGTCGTACATATCGCCGTGACCGTGCGTGCGCTCAGCCTGCTCACGGCTACCGCCGCCGGGCGCGATCATGTGGACGTGATCCAGCGTGATATCGTCGATACTGTCACCGGGCAGGGCGGAGATATAGTTGCCGGCGTAGACGGTCATCTCGGGGAAGACGCTGTCGCGGCGCAGCGTGGCGGTGATATTAGACAGGTGCACGCGGCGGAAGGCGCCGGTCGCAGGGCGGATGCATTTAACGAGGCTGCTCATATTATAGCGGTTTTTGGTAAAGAAGATGGGGCGCAGCACGTCATGCATGGTGATATTGGAGATATTGAAATCCTCAAAATCGGCGTCCTGCGTCAGTTGGAATTTGAGGCCGTCGCCGCTATCGTAGAAGCAGCAGTTGGTGATATTGACACGGCGCATGGCACCGGCGGACTCGGGTCCGATGCGGACGGCACCCCAATGCTTGGAGCGGATATGGCAGCCGCTGACGGTAAAATCCTCGCAGGGCTCGTCGGGCGTCAGCGTTTTGAGACCAATGCCGTCGTCTCCCGCGTCGATATGGCAATCCGAAATAGAGATACGACGACCGCCGTCGAAGTCCAGGCCGTCGCCGTTGGCACTATTGGCGGTCAGGATGGTGAGGTTGGTCAGCGTCATATCGGACGAATTGAGGCCGTAGACGGTAAACATACCGGGATTTGTCAAGGTGAGGTCACGCAGCGTGACGTATTGGCACTCGGAGAGGACGATCAAAAACGGGCGTCCCTTCTCCTCGGTATAGCCATGAGAAAAGCTACGCTGGCCGTCGATGGTTCCCTGCCCTGTGATAGCGACGTGGGTTTTACGGTCGGCGACGATCAATGCCGGGCAAGGGTTGACAGCTTGCGATTTACGCAAGATATCGGGGTCGGGCATATATCCCCAGGAGCAGCCACGGGAGGTACCGTGGTAGTCGGTGATATGCTCGCTACCGAGGATGGTTGCGCCGGCGCACAGGTGGAGTGTGGTATTGGACTGCAGGTCGATGGTACCGCAGCGGTAGGTGCCGGCGGGGAGTTCCACGGTGCCGCCGCCGGAGCTTGCGCAATCAAGGAGGGCTTGGTTGATGGCGGGGGAGGAGAGGTTTTTGCCCGTGGGGTCGACGGGGTAGGAGAGAATGTTGATGTTCATGGTGGCTCCTTTCTACGGGGGAGATGATTTAGGGGGTGCGAACATAGATTTCTAACTGTAAAATGTTTGTTGTTCACTTCTTTGTCACGCGACAAAGAAGTGAACCGAAGAAAACGCGCATAAGGGACTGCCGTCCCTTATGTATCCCTGCTGCTTCGCGTGCTACACACAAAAATTCTCCGCATTTTTGCTCAAACACACGCGGTTTAAGCCGAGTGCAGACTTTGCGTTCGCCG
>JAFTSR010000411.1 GCA_017467225.1 Clostridia bacterium
GGGAGGACACGGAATGAGAGACGATTTGCTGCAACGCATGGAGAGGGAGATGGACTCCTTTTCCAAAGGGCAAAGACAGATTGCCACCTATATTATCAATCACTATGAGAAAAGCGCGTATATGACGGCGTCCAAGCTGGGCGCGGCCGTCAACGTGTCGGAGTCTACTGTGGTGCGCTTTGCCATCGAGCTGGGCTTTGCGGGGTATCCCGAATTCCAGCGCGCCATGCAGAATATCATTCGCAACCGCCTCAAATCCTTTCAGCGTATCGAGGTCACCAATCACCTCATCGGCGGCGGTGACGTGCTGGAGAAGGTGCTGACCTCGGACGTCGACAAGATCAAGCACACGCTGGACACCATCGACCGCGAGGCTTTTGACGGCGCGGTGGATCAGCTGATCGCTGCCAAAAACATCTACGTTTTCGGCGTGCGCTCCTCGTTTGCACTTGCCACCACGCTCAGCTACAGCCTGCGCATGGTGTTTGATAACGTTCATCTGATCCAGTCCACCTCGGGCAGCGAGGTGTTCGAGCAGATGCTGGGCATCGGACCGGATGACGTGCTGATTGCCATCAGCTTCCCCCGCTATTCCAAGCGCGTGGTCAATGCGGTCGAGTTTGCGCATCGCGCAGGCGCGGACGTGGTTGCTCTGACCGACTCGGCAGCAGCCCCCATTGCGGCTTACGCCAATCAACTGCTGACCGCGCAGAGCGATATGGCGTCTTTTATGGACTCGCTGGTTGCTCCCTTGAGCATTATCAATGCGCTGATCGTTGCGCTTTCTCGCAAGCGCCAGGAGGACGTGACCGAGAGATTGCGCAAGCTGGAGCAGATCTGGGAGGATTACGAGGTCTACGACAGCCAGGGCGGAGGACAGGACAATGTCTGATACCACCGAGCGTCGCCCGACGGTTGCTGTCATCGGCGGCGGTGCTGCCGGTATGATGGCGGCGTACCATGCCGCGCAGATGGGCGTGCGAGTGCTGATGCTGGAGCGCACGGGGCGCTTGGGACGCAAGCTGCGCATTACCGGCAAGGGACGCTGTAACGTAACCAACGACTGCGATACGCAGGAATTTCTGAATAACGTGCGCACCAATCCGCGCTTTCTTTACACGGCTCTGGATCGCTTTTCTACCGCGGACACCAAGGCGTTTTTCGAGGAGCGCGGTGTGCCGCTCAAGACCGAGAGAGGCCGTCGCGTGTTCCCACTTTCCGATAAGGCCGGGGATATTGTCGGTGCGCTTGCCGATGCTTGCCACCGCGCAGGCGTCGAGGTGATCTACGAGCGCGTAAGCTCTCTGTGGCTGGAAAATGGCGCTCTGTGCGGCGTCAAGACGTCGGGAGGCAACTATGCCGCCGATGCCGTGATCGTTTGCACAGGCGGAAAATCTTACCCTCTGACGGGCTCTGACGGCGACGGTTACACGCTGGCGCAGTCGGTCGGGCACACCGTGGTGCCGCCCAAGCCCTCTCTTGTGCCGATCACGGTCAAGGGCAGCATTTGTCCACAGCTGCAGGGCCTTTCGCTGAAAAACGTCGGCCTGCGCGTGGTGGATGCCGCGTCGGGCAAGACGGCCTATGAGGATTTCGGTGAGATGATGTTCACGCACTTTGGTATTACCGGTCCCATGGTGCTGTCAGCGTCCTCGCATTTGCACGATGTGAAGCCCGGCATGTACGATGCGCTGATCGATCTCAAGCCTGCGCTGGACGAAAAAACGCTGGATGCGCGGTTGCTCTCCGATTTTGAAAAATACCGCAACAAGGATTTTTGCCACGCGCTGGATGACCTTTTGCCCAAGAAGCTGATTCCCGTTATCATTGCCGAGAGCGGCATTGATCCGCGTCTGAAGGTCAACGCCATCACGCGTGAGCAGAGAAGAGCACTTCTGACGCTGCTCAAGGGCTTCCGACATTCCCTGACCGGCTTCCGTCCCATCGACGAGGCGATCATCACCTCGGGCGGTGTTAACGTCAAGGAAATTCAGCCCAAGACCATGGAGTCCAAGCTGATGCGAGGGCTGTATTTTGCCGGTGAGGTCATCGACGTGGACGCGTACACCGGCGGATATAATCTGCAGATCGCCTTCTCCACGGCAGTGCTGGCAGGTGAGAGTGCGGCGATGCAGGCTGCCTCCGGCGGCCAAACCCTTTCTTGAAAGAAAGGGTTTGGATCCCAAAGAACTTTAATAAAAATAAATTGATAAAAGTTTTTTGAAGGGGAGCGCGAGGGGAAACTTTTGTCCACAAAAGTTTTCCCTCGCATATTACTCATTCTTCCCGTAGAAAGGAACAACCTATGATTCAAATTGCAATTGACGGGCCCGGTGGAGCGGGCAAAAGCACCGTTGCCAAGGCTTTGGCGAAGTCGTTGGGCATTGTGTACGTTGACACGGGTGCGCTGTATCGCACAGTCGGCGTGGCGGCACTGGGCCGCGGTCTTGACACCAAGAATGCTGCCGCTCTTGAGGCGCTTCTGCCCGAGATCGAGATTGACGTCCGCTTTGAGAGTGGCGTGCAGAACGTGTATCTCAACGGCTAAAACCTGGGCGACCGCATCCGCACGCCCGAGGCATCTATGGCTGCTTCAAACGTCTCTGCCATTCCTGCCGTTCGCGCCTTCCTTCTGGATACCCAGCGTCAAATCGCCGCGCGCAACCACGTGGTCATGGACGGTCGCGACATCGGTACGGTCATTCTGCCTGACGCACCGGTCAAAATCTTTATGACGGCGTCACCCGAGGCACGCGCCCGTCGCAGAACGCTGGAGCTGCAGGCTAAGGGTCTGGATGTGAAATATGAGGACGTGCTGCGCGAGATGAACGAGCGTGACGCGCAGGACAGCGGACGCGCCATCGCGCCGGCGATTCCTGCCGAGGATGCCGTTCTTCTGGATAACTCCGATCTGGATATCGAGGGCTCGGTTGACGCGGTGATCGCCATTATGCGTGAAAAGCTGGGCGAGGATGCTGTCAATTCGTTGAAAGGATAAGCGCTGTGAAACAACAAACATCAGAGCGTGCCTTGGCACGCATTGAGCGGAAGGAACGCTTTTATAAACGGGCACATGCACTTTTGGCCAAGCTGGTTCTCAAGCTGTTCCGTATTCGCGTCTATCACGCCGAGCGAGAGCCTGCGGAGGAGAATTATCTGCTTTGCGCCAACCACACCGCTGCGATGGATCCCGTTGTGATCTCTGCGGCACTATGCAAGCAGCAGCCGCATTTTATGGCGAAAAAGGAGCTGTTTCATATTCCCCTGGTGCGTGGGCTTGTGCGCATGTTCGGCGCTTTTCCCGTGGATCGCGCCGGAGACGTCGGTGCCATCCGTACCACCATGGAGCTGTTGCAGAACGGCAAATGCGTCGGTATGTTTCCGCAGGGAACACGCTGCCCGGGGAAAAATCCTGCAGAGACGGCAGATAAGCTGAAAAACGGTGCGGGTATGCTGTGCGTGCGGACGCAGGTGACGGTGCTTCCCGTATGCATTCGTGCCAAGGGTAACAAGCTGCGCCTGTTTGGCGGCGCGGATATTCTTGTCGGTGAGCCCGTCCGCTTTGACACCTTTGGCGTCGGCGAGCCGGGCCACGCTGAGTACGTGCGCGTGACACAGGAGATTTTCTCCCGTATTTGCGCCCTGTACAATGAGGAGAGCGGTGAGCAGCATGGAGCATAAAAAAAGAGAGGTTATCGTGGCCGGAAATGCAGGCTTTTGCTTCGGCGTGCGGCGCGCTGCGGAGCAGCTGGAGGCTTCTCTGCGCGATCGGCAGGCAGGGCAGAGAATTGTGACGCTTGGCCACCTCATTCATAATGATATCTATAACGGGCGCATGGCTGCGCGCGGTGTGGAGACGGTCGGACTGGATCAGCTCGACGCGCTGATCGCTCGGGCAACCCCTGAGCGTCCGGTGCTGCTGATCGTTCGCGCGCACGGCATCGCGCCCTGCGTGGAGGATATTTTGCGTGCCGGCGGTGAGGCAAATCCGGCCTTCACGTGGGTCGATTGCACCTGCCCGTTTGTCGCGCGTATTCATCAGATTGTGCAGAAGCATAACGATGCACAGCATCAGCTTTGGGTGTTCGGCAAGAAGAATCACCCCGAGGTGACGGGCATTTTGGGCTGCTTTGACGGTGAAAAACACGTTTTTGACACGGCGGACGAATTTTTGCAGGCGATCGAGCAAAAAAAGGTCGAAAATTATTGTGCAAAAGTTCCTGTTGTCGTGGCTCAAACGACCTATTCTTTGGTCGAATGGGAGAAATCTCAAAAACTTCTCGAAAAGCTATGTACAAATGCCTTAATTTTTGATACAATATGTAGTGTTACGGAAATGCGCCAGAAAGAGGCAGCAACCCTGTCGGCGGCGTGTGATCTGATGATTGTCATCGGTGACAAGCAAAGCTCTAACAGCACCAAGCTTGCGCACCTTTGTCAGAGTCAGGGAACACCAACCGTTTTTGTGCAGAGTGCTGCTGAACTTATGTCGCTGAATCCGTCAGCCTATCAGCGTATAGGCATAGTCGCCGGTGCATCGACGCCGAGCGATGTTATAGAGGAGGTATACAAAACCATGAGCGAAATGGAAAATTTCGAAACATTGCTTGCGGAGGAAAATTCCGTCAAGACACTAAATACAGGGGATGTCGTTACGGGTATCGTCGAACACGTTTCTGACACTGAGATCCAGCTGGACCTCGGTACGAGCGTTACCGGCTATATCAAAGCTGAGCAGGTCACCGATGACTCGAGCGTCAAAATGACTGACCTGTATAAGAGAGGCGACAAGATCGAGGCTTTCGTCATCCGCGTCAGCGACGTTGAGGGCGTTGCAGAGCTGTCCAAGAAGAGAGTTGATTCCGATAAGAATTGGCTCAGCGTTGTTGCTGCTTGCGAGAGCGGCGAGATCATCGAGGGTAAGGTTATCGAGGCCGTTAAGGGCGGTATCGTTGTTCTGGTCAACGGTGCAAATCAGGTCTTCGTTCCCGGTTCTCACACCGGCGTTCCGAAGGATGGCGATCTGACTGCTATGGTCGGTCAGACGGTTAAGCTGCGCATCATCGAGATCCGCGCACCCAAGAAGGCAATCGGTTCCATCCGCAGCGTACTGCGCGAGGAGCGCCGCGCTAAGGAGGCTGAGTTCTGGGCTACCATCGAGAACGGCAAGGTATTCACCGGTGCTGTCAAGAGCATGACCTCTTACGGTGCATTTGTTGATCTGGGCGGCGTAGACGGCATGGTTCACGTAAGCGAGCTGTCCTGGAAGCGCATCAAGTCCCCTGCAGACGTTCTGGCAATCGGTGATGAGATCACTGTTTACGTCAAGAGCTTTGACGCAGAGAAGAGAAAGATCTCTCTGGGCTACAAGACCGAGGCTACCAATCCTTGGAACATCTTTACATCGCAGTACGGCGAGGGCGACGTTGCTTCTGTTAAGATCGTCAGCCTGATGCCCTTTGGTGCATTTGCTGAGATCGTTGACGGCGTTGACGGCCTGATCCACATCTCTGAGATCGCTAAGAAGCGCATCGCAAAGCCTGATGACGTTCTGTCCGTTGGTCAGATCGTGGACGTTAAGATCCGCGAGATCGACATGGAGAAGCAGAAGGTTGGTCTGTCCATCCGCGCTCTGCTTGAGGAGGCCGAGGAGGCTGCTGAAGAGGTTACCGAGGATGTCGTTGAGGACGTCTACGAGGAAGAGACCGAAGCATAATCAAAGAAAATTCGACGGGCTGTCGCTTTTGCGACAGCCCGTTTTTCTGCCCTATTGCCATTTCCAAAAAAAATCAAAAAAATCGAAAAAATTTTTCAAAAAGGTATTGACATTTTAAAAATTTGTGGTATAATAATAACGTTGTCAGGAAGACAACGAAAAACGCCACCGATGCGGGTTTGGCGGAATTGGCAGACGCGTAAGATTCAGGTTCTTATGATCGCAAGATTGTGGAGGTTCAAGTCCTCTAACCCGCACCAAAACAAAGAAATCGGGTTCATCCCGATTTTTTTGTTTTTCATGCTTTTTTGACGCAGAACCTCGCAAATGCGCAGCATTTGCTGTTTTGCGCTATGCTGTACTGACGACTGGATGTTCTTTGGGCGCAAAACGGGGTTCGTAAGTCCTCTAAGTTGCACCAAGTCCAAGTCGAAAGGCTTGGACTTTTTCTTTTCTGCCGGGAGGGCTATGATGAAGAATGACGAAAGAGAAGTGTTGACAAGAAAAAGAATAACTGAGCAATTGGTGCGGGAAGTAAAGAGCTCTATTATGAATAGCGCGATTGTTTGTGGA
>JAFTSR010000412.1 GCA_017467225.1 Clostridia bacterium
AATTTGTAGTTCTTATTATGCAGAAAAGGCTACCGCAATTCAAGATTTCATAAAGGCAAAGAAAAATATTTGTGGGCATAATTGGTCTTTGAACACCTATAAATTAGGATAATTACCGTTTTTTAGATAGAAATCCCCCGACAGACTTTTTTTGAAAATCTGCCGGGGTTAATTATTTGTTTTCTGCGGAGCAATTATGCCTTTTTGGACCGTCGAGGACGCCGGTCCCTACAAGGAGAAATCAAACTTCCTTATGAGAACCACGCTTATGCCTGTCGTTTTCTGGCGGAGATGGCCTATTGCATATCAATTCACAACATCGCATTCTGCGGGATTTTCCATAAAAGATCGGATTATTCTTCTTCCATCTCCTCGAGCACCGCTTGCTTTGCGCCGTGCTCTGCTATGACGCGGTAAGCCTTGCCTCGGATGTAAACGCGGCCAATGGTCAGCTTTGTCCAACCTGCCGGAAGGACGATATCCTGTCCAAGCCATTCGTCCACCGATCCATCGATTGTCCCCTTCCATGGGCACATCTTTGTCAATCCCATGATCAGACCCGACAGCAGACTTCCGCGCGCCGTGATGAAATTCGTACCTACCGGGCGGCTCATTTCCACACGGTCGGCCGGATCCTTGATGCTCCACTCGGTGCTTGAATGGAACGGCTCACAGAAGAACGTCAGATTCGCCTCTTCATAGAACTTCAACGCGGTCTCACGGTCGCCATTCCATGCCGGATAGACCCCGAGAAATCCCGATAGCATCGGATAACGGCAGTAGCTAAACATGTCGTGCTTGATATAATAATCGATCGTCGCGTGCTGATGTTCATCCGTATAACCGTACGGAAAATAGGACATCAGCGACGTCGGATGCTGTTGCGGCTTCTCCGGCATTCCTTCATATTGCGCCATGACGCCGCCCTCGTGCATCGGCAGGAACATATTATCGGCAATCTCCAGCCATTTTTTGCGTTCGCCCAGTCCAAGCATATTCGAATACGATGCCGCGGAGCGGAGAACCTTTGCAGCCATCAGATTGCTGTAAGAGTCGTTATTTACGTCATCGATTTCCTCATCAATGCCGGTAATGTGCAAAATTTCATATCCGCGATCTGTCTTTTCCACGCGGCTCTCAATCCATTCCGCCACGCCGCGCATGACCGGCCACACACGCTCACGGATATAACCTTGGTCACCGGATACGCGAGCATAGCCGTCAAACGCCAACGCCACATCAAGATTGACATGCTGCTCACCCGCCTGCGCACACCACGGAACCGTCACCTCCGAGCCGGTCATACCCGATTGCCACGGAAATTGGATACCACGATAGCCATTGATGCGAGCATTATTTTCCGCCGCCTCGATTCGCCGAAAACGGTAGTCGAGCATGGCACGTGCCACGTTCGGCGCACAAAGCATGGGGGTCATGAACATGAAACTCTCTGCGTCCCAGAAGCAATGCCCCTCGTATGCATCAGGCTGGCTCAAGCCGTACGGTGCAACGGAGAAGGGGGAGAATTCGGACAGCGATGTCATCAGGTAGAAAAAAGAGGCATCAATCGCGTCTTGCCATTCGTCGCCCGCACCTTCAATGGTGATGCGGCTTTTCCACAGCTTGGCCCACGCCGTTCGATTCGCTTCTCGCAGACGATCCAATCCCTGCCAGGCAGAAAGCGCAATCATGCGCTGGGCTTGATTGTGTGGTTCGCTGTGCATCACAGACGGGATGTAGGAGGTAACGAGTTGAATCTCGGTGCTGCCTTGTGCAAGATCAAGTTCAGCGTGCTCTCCAAGCACACCGGACGCAGGAGCAATCGGCGTTTTGCGAAGATTGCCAAACATTTTATAAGCAAAGCCCACTGATGTAGTGCCGTCGGAGGAATATTGCAGACATTTGCCGTCAAATGCGTCTTGATATCCCTCAAAGCATTTCGCAGTGCCGAGCGTGTAACGATGCTCCTCACGAACGTCGTAGTGAACGTTTACGGCAACGGTTGCGCGTGCTCCCGTAAACGTCAAATGCGATATCAGAAGCGTCGGGCATGTGCGAGAGCAGTACAAAAGGTAATTCAACGTCAAGGTGCCGAGCTTTGCCGTGGTAGTGAATTCACCGGTTGCAAAGTCATAAGATTGGGAGAGAATTTCCGGCTCCATTGCCATTCCGTCTACCTCAAAGGAAAGCTGCGGTGTAGGCAGAACCGCCAACGCCTCAACCTGCATCTTTTCCCGCAGCGTTACGAAGCCGGCAAGAAGTCCTATAGCACCTGAAAAAGGATTCTTACCGAAGCGAAAGCCGATCAAGCCGTTAGAAACGTACGCCTCGGGCGCATATCTTCCCCAGTATGTTACCGTATGTTTTTTCATTTGCAATATCTCCTAACAGAATTTCTGTTATCATAAGCGGTATCTGTTTGCCCGCAGCGATTTTGCACTGCGGATATGGGTACGTTATCGAAAATTCGCGGTTAAAAGAACAAGTCCACAACATTACTGCTGTGGACTTGACTGGCGGAGATGGGGAGATTTGAACTCCCGCGCCGGTTACCCGACCTACACCCTTAGCAGGGGCGCCTCTTCGGCCAACTTGAGTACATCTCCATACTCTGTGAACTGCCGGTTGCATCCGTTCACAGCGGATATTATACCACACCTGCGCCGATTTGTCAAGGCATTTTCACAAAAATTATCCGAAAATATTTTTCTTGATACAAGTGATAACCTTATGAAAAAATCGTGCTGTTTTTCGGCGTTTTTTCTCGTTTTCACATTGACAAAAGCGATTGACTATGATAAAATGGTACCAACTATTTATTCATGAAAGGATACTGCATAATGAAACAATTTTCCCGGGATTTCCGCATCATTCCGTCGGTCGTTCCTGCCGATAAGGAGAGCACCATCACCATGCATCCGCAGGGTGAGAACGCACGCTTTATCCCCGGCAAGACCTACACCGTCTATATCCGCGAGGTGGAGCACGCCTGCGCTCATTACAGCGACTTCCCTGCCGCCATTTACAAGTGCGAAGCAAGAGAGGACGGCTCGCTGTCCTTCACTCATTTCTTCAAGGGCGAGCAAAAGCACGCCGTCAGCGTTCAGCGCCCCGAGGACGAGCGACACGGCATACACTACGCCATCAACCATCGCGTTCGCTATGACAACGACATGACCTATCAGTTTTATCTGTACTCCCTGGCACCCGATCTGTACGGCTGCCGTACCATGCGCGGTGAGCTGCACTGCCACACCTGGGAGTCCGACGGACGCCAGGATGCTGCACGTACGGTCGGCAACTACCGCGCCTGGGGTCACGATTTCCTGGCCATCACCGATCACTACATTCATTTTGCCGCTGAAAAAGCCATGAAGCTTTTTGCGGACGCGCCGCTGGACATGACGCTGCTCTTTGGTGAGGAGGTTCACCTGCCCACCGAGCGCATCCACGCTCTGCACTTTGGCGGTCGGGAGAGCATCAACGCCGACTGGCGTTCCCGTCCCGACGAAATCCGCGCCGAGGTGGCCAAGATCATGGAAGGACTGACCGTAGACGAGGGCGTCAATCCCGAGGACTACGCTTGGAACGTATGGATTTCTCGTCGTGCTAAGGAATTTGGCGGCGTGTCTTTCCTGGCACATCCGCACTGGGTTTGGAATTACACCTACTTCATTGCGGATCCTGCAACCAAACAAATGCTGCGCGAGGGACTGTACGACGCATTGGAGTTCAATGACGAGACCAGCCTTGACACCATCGCCGCACTTTGGGGAGATATGCGCGCGCAGGGCTTACATATCCCGATTGTCGGTGTCAGTGACAGCCATAACACAGATACCACCTCCGGCATGCCCGGCGTTCTTCACACCGTTGTGGTCGCCAAGAGCCGCAGTTATGAGGATATTGCTGCAGCCATCCGTGCCGGCAACTGCGTTGCCGTCGATTGCACCAGCGGTCGTCCGCGCATCTACGGTCCGTATCGCATGGTCAAATTCGTACAGTTCGCCAGGGATTCCTTCTATCCCATGTACGAGGAGCTTTGCCGTCCGCAGGGTATGCTGCTCTCCGAGTGGTCGCTGCACGGTGGAAACGATACCGAATGCGTCGAGCTTCTACGCGCGCATAACGCACGAAGCGAACGCTACGCCAAAGAATTTTTCGGTTTGAAAAAATAAAATTATTCAAAGGAGACGCACATGAAAACCAAGCTTACCTGCCTACTTCTCGCGCTCGTGATGATGCTTTCGATGTTTGTCACAGCCTGCGCGAAGGACACACCCGAGGACGATATCCCCGCTGATCCGAGCACTCCAGAGACACCGGATGGCACCCCCGAGGAGCCTGAGGAATCCAAGATCCAGCCCGATCTGCCCGAGATGGACTTCAACAAGGCCGAGTTCCACTGCCTGCACTGGAATCTCGATTCTATCGTCGGTGGCGGCTGGGTTCCGTGGGAGGAAATCGACGTTGACGAGCCGACCGGTGAGACGCTGGATGACCAGGTTTACCGCCGTAACGCTTACGTTGAGGAGACCTACAACGCTGTGATCTCTACCGAGTACTGCATGGCACACACCGAGATGCCGCTCAAGATCCGTGCGGCCGTTTCGACCAACGACAACACCTACCAGATCATGGTACAGCGCAGTGCCAACCTGTCCGCTATGTGGACAGAGGGTCTTTTCAAGAACCTGCGCGGCGACGATATGCAGTATATCGATCTGGAAAAGCCCTGGTGGAACCAGAGCTCGCTGGACACCTTCACCTTTGGTGAGGTTACCCAGTTTGCTTCCTCTGAAATGCTGATCCTTGACAAGAGTGAAACGGGCGGTGTCTTCTTCAGTACTGTACTGCAGAATGACCACGATCTGCCCGATTTCTACGAGATGGTAGAAAACGGTGAATGGACCTGGGAAGCCATGCGCGAGAGCGCAGAGGTCGTTGTGGATGACCTCAACGGAGACGACGTCATGGACGCCAACGACCAATGGGGCACCTGCGGCAACCGTGCGCCCTTCCCTTATCTGTATGTAGCATCCGGCAAATCCTTCGGTCAGATCGACGAGGACGGCTATCTGTTCACCACCATCCAGGAGGATGACAACATCGATTTCATGATTGAAATTCACGACGAGATGATCTTCCAGGATTCTCACGCACACTCCGACATCATTCCCGATTTCGGTATTACCAAAAAGTTTAAGGCCAACGAAATTCTGTTCCTGTTCTACAGCATCAAGATGAGCAACAACCTGCGCGATATGGAGTCCAACTACGGTATTCTTCCCTTCCCGAAGTACGATGAATATCAAGAGGGCTATCATCACCTGATCATGCCCGATGGCGACAGCATTATCGGCGTTCCGCTGTCCTGCGGCGATACCGATCTGACCTCCTTCATGCTGGAGGCCATCAGCGCGGAATCCTACTACACCGTTTATCCCGCCTTCTATGACGTTGTCATGATGAGTAAGTTTACCCGTGATCCGCAGTCGCGCGATATGCTCAAGATCATCTTCGACACCCGTACGTACGATATCGGCTCGATCTACGGCTACGGCGGCTTCTACGGTCAGTTGATCACGCACGCTGCCAACAGCCGCAACTCTAACCTTGCTTCCCTGTTCGCAAGCGGCGAGAAGACAATCACCAGCTCCATCGAGCAGCTCAATGAATTGATCGATCAGTGGAACCAATAAATCATCTACATTGTGAGGGAAGACTTTAACGGGTTTTCCCTCGCGCGCCTTTGATAAAATTTTTCGTAGTTTTGTGATATAAGTCACAGAACTTTTCTTGAAAACGTGGTATACTAATCACACAAAGCAAGAACCCCTTAAAAAATGATATAACACGAAAGGAATTACAGCTATGGCAGTCATTCATGTCAACAAAGATAACTTTGAACAGATCAAAAACGGCGACAAGCCCGTTCTGATCGACTTTTACGCAGATTGGTGCGGTCCTTGCCGCATGGTAGCTCCCGTTGTCGAGGAGATCGCCAAGGAAAACGAAAATATCGTGGTCGGAAAGATCAACGTCGATGACGAGCCCGAGCTGGCACAGGCCTACGGTGTCATGAGCATCCCCACGTTGATCGTGCTCAAGGCCGGCGAGGAGGTCGCTCGCAGCACCGGCGCACGTCCCAAGGCACAGATCCAGGCAATGCTGGACAAATAAGAGGATGCCATGCAGCACGTTTATGATATGATCATCATCGGCGGCGGCCCTGCGGGATATACCGCAGCGCTGTATGCCGCCCGTGCCGGGCTGGACGTCGCCATTCTTGAGCGAATGAGCGTCGGCGGTCAGATGGCGCTGACCGGCACCATTGACAATTATCCCGGCTTTGAGGATGGCATCGACGGTTTCACCTTGGGCATGAAGATGCAGCAGGGTGCTGAAAAATACGGTGCTAAAACCATTTACGGCGAGGCAACCTCGCTCAAGCTCAAGGGTACGACCAAGGAGATCACCACCGCAGAGGAAACGTTATATTCCAAAACCGTTGTTATCGCCACCGGTGCCGATCCCAAAATGCTGGGACTGGATGGCGAGGCATAGCTGACCGGTCGCGGCGTGCATTACTGTGCACATTGCGACGGCAGATTTTACAAGGACAAGACGGTCATGGTGGTCGGTGGCGGCGACAGCGCCGCATCCGACGCGCTGTATCTTTCCCGTCTTTGCAAAAAAGTTATTTTAGTACACCGCCGCGATACACTGCGTGCCACCAAGATTTATCACGCGCCGCTGATGGCTGCCGAAAATGTTTCCTTCCGTTGGAACAGCCGCCCCAAGGCACTTCTGACCGGCGAGAATGGACAACTGATCGGCGCAACCCTGGAGCTTTTGTCGGACGGCAGCACGGAAAACGTGCTGTGCGATGGCATTTTCGTCAGCATCGGTCGCCGCCCCGTAACCGAATTTCTCAGCGGTGCTTTGGATACCGTCGGCGGTTACTTGATCGCGGATGAGAGCACGCGAACTGCCATTCCCGGCGTATATGCTGCCGGCGATGTGCGCACTAAGGAGCTGCGTCAGGTCGTCACCGCCGTCGCTGACGGTGCACAGGCTGTGCACTTCGCGCAGGAGTATTTGGCATCGCTGATCTGATACGATACGGAAGGAGGGCTTGTTGTTATGCAACATCTCATCGCCTTTTTGGAAGGCATTATCACCTTTATCTCTCCTTGTCTTTTGCCCATGCTGCCCATCTACGTCTCCTATTTCGCCGGAGGAGATGAGCAGCGCTCCACACAAAAAACATTGAAAAATGCCTTGGGCTTTGTTTTGGGCTTCACCTTGGTTTTTGTTGCTTTGGGAGCTCTGGCCGGAACGCTTGGCTCGTTCGTCACAAGGCACCGCCTGGCACTCAATTTAATCACGGGTGCCGTCGTGGTGCTGTTCGGCCTGCATTTTCTCGGCGTTTTCCGCCTACCTATCTTCCGCGGCATTAAAAATCCGATGGCAGGAAAACCGCTCGGATTTTTCTCCTCGGCGCTGTTCGGCATCATCTTTTCGGTGGGTTGGACGCCTTGCGTCGGCGCCTTCCTGGGCTCTGCTCTGGCAATGGCTTCCCAGCAAGGCAGTGTTCTGACCGGTGTCATGATGCTGCTGTGCTACTCTCTGGGACTTGGCATTCCTTTTGTGGTAAGTGCCCTTCTCATTGACAAGCTCAAGGGTGCCTTCGGCGCCATTAAGCGGCATTACGGCGTGATCAACACCATCTGCGGAATCTTCCTGATCGTCATCGGTGTACTGATGATGAGTGGACTTTTGGGCAGATTTCTAACGTTACTTGGCTAACTAAGGAGGACACAGTATGAAAGAATTTATCAAATGGATCCTCGGCGCGTTGGCGCTGGTAGTGCTCGTGGCGGGTGCTTACCTGCTTTATGACAAGCTGGCACCTGAATTTGCGCCCGATCAGCTGACCGAGCTGCCGCCTGCGAGTGGCCTTGAAAACACGCCGACGCAGGACACGCCCACACAACCAGATACGTCCACAACGCCGGACACCCCTACCACTCCCGACGATCCGCCAGATGAGCCGTCGTCCTCCGACACATCTGAGGACGAAAAGCATCCTGAAGGCGAGGACGAGCATGAGCACAGTGCAGCCAATACCGCGCCCGACTTTACCGTCCTTGATGGTGATGGCAACGAGCGCAAGCTCTCCGAGTTTTTCGGCAAGCCGATCGTGCTCAACTTCTGGGCAACCTGGTGCGGCTATTGTGTCCAGGAAATGCCGGATTTTAACCAAGCGGCTAAGGATCATCCCGAGGTAACCTTTATGATGGTCAACGTGACCGACGGCGAACGCGAGACGGTTGAAATAGCCAAGGCCTTTATCGAGCAGCAGGGCTTTACCTTCCCTGTCTACTACGACACCACGCTGCAGGCTGCCACGACCTACGGCGCGTCTGGCCTTCCCAAGAGCATTTTCATCGACGCCGACGGTAATTTGGTCGCTTACGCCAACGGTATGATCGACGCAGATACGCTGGAGCTGGGCATTTCGAAAATTACGGAATGAATGAACCATAAAAATGCGGGGAGGAAACCTTCTTAAAA
>JAFTSR010000413.1 GCA_017467225.1 Clostridia bacterium
CTTTTCTTCGGTTCACTTCTTTGGGGCGTGCCAAAGAAGTGAACAACAAATCAACAGTCGTCAGAATGCTATATTCGCACAATCCATACTTATCCTTCCCGCCAGCGCCCTGCGGCACAGCAGCGCCACGCCTGCGGCGTTGTCTGCCGAAAAAGCGGGAGCGGCAAAATACGCCGACGGATGCTTTTCGGCGATCGCTCGCTGAATGCGTCGATTGCTCATCACGCCACCGGCGAACAGCAGCGGAATATCGCCGTATGCTTCGCGCACGCCGTCGCACATACCCAGCAGCGACTGCGCGATAAAATCAAGAGTATATGCAGCACACAAAGAGGCGTCCCCCGTTTTTTCATACAGCGAGAGCGCCAAATTTTCAAGTCCCGACAAATGGCAGTCGCACCCCTTGACGCAAATGCGCGGTTTGGGCACGCGAGCAGTACACTGCGCCGCAGCCTCTTCCATCGCAGGTCCGCAGGGGAAGCGCATGCCCATGGCAACGCCGATGCGATCCACAGCCTGTCCGGCGTGAAGATCGAGCGATTGCCCGACCAGCGAGATCGAAAATCCATCGTCGCTGGGCTGCACGTACAAAAGCTCGGTTGTACCGCCCGAGACGTGAAACGCCGCGAACGGAGCCTGCATCAGAACATCGATCGCACCTGCTGAATACATGGCAGCCATGACGTGACCGTCCTGGTGCGACAGGGCAACACCGGGCGCACCTGTAACTGCCATCATCGCTCGAGCCGTGCTGACACCTGCCAGAAAGCAGGGCATGTACGAGCCCTCTACGCTGCGCGGACGGGCGGAATAGCCAATTCCCGCCACCGTATATCCCTCTAAAAAAGGCTGCAGGCGATCCATCAGCAGCGGCAGATTCCTGGTGTGCGCAAACAGCGCGTCACTCTGACGCAAGCCGCGCTCGCCCTCGCGGACAGGAAGCGGCTCCTTGAGATTGGCAACGATCTGTCCGTCCGCATCGGCGATGGCCAGCGAGGTAGTATAGTTGCTGGTGTCAATGCCGATGTAGCAAAGCTTATTCATGCCTGCTCGTCCTGTGCTGCAGGCTCCTCGGCATCAGCCTCGGGCTGTTCAGCGGCTGCTACTGCCGCCTCACACATCTCGACACATTTCGGCTTGCCCAACTGCTCAATCTCATTTTTAATGGCGTTCAGAACGCCGTTGACAAAGGGCGTCGCCTTGGGATCGTCAAATTTTTTATCCAGTACGATGGCCTCGTTGAGCGCGATCTGCACCGGAAGATCGCTGTACATCAGCTCATACGCACCATAGCGCAGCACGGCACGGCTGACGTGGTTCAAGCGGGAGATCTTCCAATCCTTGGAATGTCTGCCAATCATGACGTCAAGCGCCGCGCGCTTCTCAATCGCACCGAAATAGGTTTGTCTGATATACGCATTTTCACAGAATTCTCTGTTTTCCTGCGCCAAATTGTAAATGTCCTCGGGCTGCTCCTCACGGTGAAAATCCGTCTCAAACAGCAGCGCAAATACGGTTTCACGCAACTCTCTTCTGGTAACTGTAGCCATTGCGATAATTCCTTTCGTTTCGCTTGATTTTGTGGTCTTGTGGACGCACCGGATTGCCTATGGTGTGCATAGAAACACACAATACGCCAGTATAATATATTATTATACTATCTTTCCTTGAAAAAGTCAAGGACTATTTGCATAATTATGAAAAAATACGCGTTTATGCCAGCGGGTGACACAGGACACTCTCAAGTCCCCGGCTCTGCAAAGCACGCTGTGCGGCGGCTGCGCGCTCAGATGATGCAAAATAACCCACCAGCGTCGGGCCACTTCCGCTCATACGAACGGCGTCCGGTTGCAGCGATTGCAGCAGCGCGAACACCTGCGCCGTTTGCGGCTGCAACGCAAATACCGCTTCCTCAAATCGGTTGAACGAGGTGAGCGCAAGTGCGGGCATGTCCCCCGATGCCAGTGCCTGCAGGTGTGCGGCATAGTGCTGCTGCAGCGCCTGCTCCCGTTGCTCCATTTGCTGCGGCGTGCATCCCTCATCCAAGAGGCGGAAGGCTGCCGGCGTGGAAACCGCCGTACCGGGCAGCACGATCAGAAGCGTTACGTCCGGAGCAAGTCCCGGCGCGGGAGAGAGGAGCTCTCCGATACCGCGCGCCGTCTGTGGTCCCTGATTTCCGCGGATGCACATGGGAATGTCCGCGCCCAGAGTAGCACCGAGTGCGCACAGCTGATCCGTATTCATCGGCGCACCGCAAAGGCGATTGAGCGCCATCAGCGCCGCTGCCGCGTCCGCGCTTCCACCGCCAAGACCGCCCTGCATCGGAATACGCTTTTGCAACGAAAAGCGGATTGCAATGCCCTCCATTCCGGGGTCAATTGCCGCGCAAAAGGCGCGCGCCGCACGCACGATCAGATTGTCCTCTCCGCACGAAAGCTGCGGATGATCGCACTGCAACGTCACAGATACGCCCTGCGCAGGACACAGC
>JAFTSR010000414.1 GCA_017467225.1 Clostridia bacterium
CTGATCACCGCTGACCACGGTAACGCCGACGAGATGCTGGAAATGGATAAGAAGACCGGCGCACCCAAGTGCGACAAGGCCAGCAATCCCGTTCCCAAAACCTCGCACACGCTCAACCGTGTTCCCTGCATCATTTACAACAACGTATGCCCTGAGGCTTACACTGTCAAGGCTGATGAGGGTCAGTTCGGTCTTTCCAACGTAGCTGCTACCATGGTCAATCTGATGGGCTACGAGGCTCCCGAAATGTGGAATGAGTCCATCATTGATGTAAAATAATTTTCGCCATTTCCTGCGACCGCCGATGCTCATCGGCGGTCGTGCTTTTATATTTTCCAGCGGTTGTCTCTGTATTTCTCCCGAAAAACGACCGTTTGACAGGTATATTATCTATATTTGTATATTTTTACCAATTTTGGGAGTAAAAGTTTGTACAATATTATTTTTGGTAATATCTTGATTTATTTACCATTTTATGGTAAAATAAAGGTGTCAAAATTCACACCATGGAACGGAGGATACAACTCATGGAATATACTACTCGCATTCTTATCGCGGACGAAAGCCAATCACAGCGTGCCACATTGCGCGAAGGACTGATCCGCGCAGGATATCGCCACATCGAAGAAGCATCCAACGGCGAGGAGGCTCTGGCACGTGTCACACGCAATCATCCTGACATCATTCTGATGGACGTCTGGCTATCCAAAATGGACGGCATCGGTGTGCTGCGCTCCATCCGGAATATGGACTTCTCTCCCGATCGCACGCCGTCGGTGATTATGATGTCTACAGTATCAAGTGAGAATATTTTTATTCAGGCCAGCCATGCCGGTGCGGAGCTATGCCTGCTCAAGCCCATCCATATGGGTAGCCTTTGCAACCACATTGAAGAGATCGCCACCAAGCGCGCCGATGCCGGTATTTATGCCATTCCCGCGCAGGAGACTGACAAAACACCGGATATTGAAACGCAGGTCACAAAAATTATTCATCAAATCGGTGTTCCTGCACACATCAAGGGATATCAGTACCTGCGCACAGCAATACTTATGACGGTGCAAGACAGTGATATCATCAATTCGGTCACCAAAGTGCTTTATCCTTGTGTCGCCAAAAAATATTCAACGACAACCTCTCGCGTCGAGCGCGCTATCCGCCACGCCATCGAGGTCGCCTGGGACAGAGGCGACGTGGACACGCTGAACTCCTACTTCGGTTATACCATTCAAAACAATCGGGGTAAGCCGACCAATTCCGAATTTATCGCTATGATCGCCGATAATTTGCGCCTTCGCTATAAGCTTTACTGATCTTCCAGAGCCGCCCTTCGCAGCGGCTCTTTTGTTATGCAAAATTTTGAAAATAGCCTTGACTTCCCATGCGATGTGTGATAAAATTATTTCATCTTATTTCGTAGCGTTCAGAGGTTTCCCGACATGCTTTATTATTTCCTGGTTCTGCTTTCCGTTGTCTGCCTTGCCATCAACTTTTCTATCAACAAGATTTATCAAAACCGCGTGGGCTCCGGCAGTCGCATGGTAGTGCTTTTCAATATCGTGGCTTCAAGTGCCATGGCCGTACTGTTCTTTTTCATCAACGGCTGGATGAACGGCTTTGACACCTTCCGCTTAACACCGTTTTCACTTTTGATGGCCGCCATCATGGCGCTACTCTGCGGCGGATATTCCCTGATCGGATTTAAGATCATCTCGCTTGGCAACATCGCCGTCTATACGCTGTTTTTGATGCTTGGCGGCATGATGATCCCTTACTTCTTTGGACTGATCTATCTTGACGAGCACTTTTCCGTTTGGCGTCTTTTGGGACTTGCTTTGATGGTTATCTCCATCATCCTTTCCGGTCTTGATAATAGCGGCACACCCAAGGACGAAAAAAACAAACGCACCACAACGCTGTTTTTCATTCTCTGCAGCGTGGTCTTTTGCCTCAACGGTATGACCAGCATCACCTCCAAGGTGCATCAGCTGCCACAATATGCAGATATGGCGGTCACACCCCAGCTGTTCGTTCTGTTGACAGCTGTCTGCCGCGTGATATTCTTTTCGATCGTATATTTCTTTATTCGCCTGCGTGACAGCAAGCTTCCCACACAAGCACGACCTGCGCCGCTCAAGTTTTCTCTTCCCGTTCTCTCGCTGATGCTGATCAGCGCTGCTGTCGAAGGTGCCGCCTTTATGCTGCAGCTGATCGGTGCCTCTCATCTGCCTGCCACCGTTCTGTACCCACTGATCACAGGTGGTGTCATTATCCTGACCGCGCTTGCAGGGCGCATTCTGTTCAAGCAAAAGCTTTCCACAAGAGCCACGATCGGCATTATTCTTTGTTTCGCCTCTACGTTTCTGTGTTTGTAATTCCGCACATTATTTTACATAGAAAGGAACTATCGCCATGAGCAACTTCACCGTTACCCGCGCTGATATGTCGCTACTCTCCCGCATTCTTCCCTTCACAACGCCGGCAGCTGTTCCGCTGCAGTTTTGTGTTGGCGAGAAGGTAATCTGCGGTGTACCTGACAGCTTTTCTCCTACCGTCAGCCACCGTCTTCTGACGGCGAACACCGTCCAGTACGTCATTGAGGGTCAAAGAGCCGACGGCTTGCATATCCGTGTTGAATACTTGGAATACCGTGATTTTCCCGTGACTGAATGGGTTGCCTGGATCTCCAACCGCGGAACGGCTGACACTCCCGTACTATCGCACATTCAACTTGGCGGCGTGCTTGGCTGTCCCTCCCCGATCCTTGAGCACGGCACGGGCGATACCTGCACCGAGGCCGGATATCATTTCACCAAGGAGGCCGTCGATCATCCCATTCGCCTCACGCCTGCCTCCGGCACATCCTGCCAGGGCGCGTTCCCCTATATGACCATCCACGGTGAGGACTGCGAAATTCGTGCGGCCATCGGTTGGCCGACCAAGTGGGCAGCAGAGTTTGCACCGCACGAGCAGGGTGTCATCTTTTCCTGCGGTCAGGATCGCTGCCACACGGTCCTGCATCCCGGTGAGACCTTCCGCACGCCTCGCTTGAATCTGATGATCTACACCAATGACAACGCACCTTTCCGCGGCATCAACCTTTGGAGATCGTGGTACTTTAAGCACATTCTTCCCCGTGAGAACGGACAGCCGATCCCACCCAAGCTTTGCATGCACCTGTTTATGGCAGACGGCAAGCCGGAATTTACCGGTGCCAGCGAGGAAAATCAGATCGGCGCACTCAAGGAATATATTTCCCGTGGCGTTAAGCCCGACGTATGGTGGGTGGATGCCGGCTGGTATCCCTGCGACTATGACTGGCCGCGTATCGGCACCTGGCATCCCGATCCGGCTCGTTTTCCGAACGGCTTGACACCGCTTGGTAAGGCTTGCGAGGACAATGATGTACAGCTGCTTTTGTGGTTTGAGCCTGAGCGTGTGCGCGGCGGCGAGGAACTTGATCGCGAGCATCCCGACTGGCTGCAGTCTACCAAGGATGCCGACGGTAATCCGGCCGGCGACCGTCTTTTGAACCTTGCCGATCCTCGGGCGCTGAATTGGCTGATCGAGCACGTGGACGGACTGATCAAGGAATCCCACGTACATATCTACCGACAGGACTTCAATTTTGATCCGCTCCCCATCTGGATACAGAACGAGGCTGAGGACCGCATCGGTATTCTTGAGAACGGACACGGACAGGGTTACCTTGCCTATTGGGACGCTCTCATTCTCCGAAATCCCGGACTTTGGATCGACTCCTGCGCCAGCGGCGGTCGTCGCAACGATCTGGAGACCATGCGCCGTGCCGTCACGCTGCACTATACCGACGTTGGCTACGGCAAGCATCCCATCAAGCAGAAGCAGCACCGCGAAATGTTCGAGTGGATTCCCTATTTCCGCGCGCACAACCAAAACTGGGACAACCCTGCGGACGGCTCCTATGAGGGCGGTGGCAGACCGACGGATGAATACGCTTACCACTGCGCGCTGACGCCTGCCTTGACCGAAATGCTGCATTATCAGGAAAGTGAAGCGATGTACGATCAGGCACGTCGCATGATCCCCATTTGGCGCGAGGCGGCTACCCTGGAGCTGAGCGGTGACTATTTCCCCATGACCGAATGCCGCTGCGATCCCAAGGATTTCTACGCCATGCAGTTTGACGAGCCGACAACGCGTCGCGGCTTTGTGCAGATCATCCGCAACACGCAAACGCCGGAGGATACCTATCTGGTCAAGCTTCCCTGCATCCATGACGGTGCGACCTATACCATGATCGACCGTCAGAGCGGCATCACCCGTACCTTTACCGCTGATACGCTGCGCGCCGGCTTTACCATCACGCTCCCCTTGCGTACCGGTGTCATTTTGTTCTATCAATATTGATCTTTTAAGCCTTGGGCTGCCGCAAAAGCGCGGCAGCTCGCTTTTTTTCGTAAAACATCGATTTTGTTTACAAAGCGTTAAGATTTGTTTACAGTTTCTTCATTGACAATATGTGGTGAATATGATATAATTTCCATACGTATCCCCATAGTTCGACATATAGGCTTTTTTGACAGAAAGGTTCTGATTATGATAAAAAAGACAGCCCTTCTGCTGACACCGCTTCTATGCCTGACTCTTTTTTTGACATCTTGCTACGTGCAAACCGAGGAGCCCCCTCAAAAGCCAAAACAAGAGTTGGTGCTGTATCAACCGGTATTTGTAGAAGACCTTGCCGATGAAACGCTCAAGCTCACGCCGGATATCCCACCGCTGCACTTTGACGGTGCCTCTTTCCAGGTCCTGCATTGGACGGTAGATGGTGGCATCGGCGGTCCCTGGATCCCATGGGAGGAAATCGTGGTACTGCCCGATTCGACCAATCCGCTGGATGAACAGGTATATATCCGCAACGCCTTTGTAGAAAATAGGTACGGCGTGACTATCTCCTCGCAATACGAGCACGTCGACCAGATTTCCTCCACGATTTTAGCATCCAACAATGCAGGCGACGCTGCATATCAAATGATGGTGCAGCGCTGCAACAATCTCTCCGCAATGTGGCTGCAGGATGTTTTCTACGATCTCCAGGGGGAAGACCTCCCTTATATTGATTTGAGCAAGCCTTGGTGGAACGCATCCTCGGTGGACAATTTCACCTTTGGCGATAAAACGCAATTCGCTGCGTCCGATATGCTGCTTTTGGACAAGGGCGCTTCCGCCTGCGTGTATTTCAACACCGATCTTGCCGCTGAGCATGAAATGGCAGACCTGTACGAGTTGGCCAGAACCGGTAACTGGACCTGGGAGCAGATGGCTACTCACGCACAGGATGTAACGCAAATATCAGCCGAGGAAGCATCCACTCCCTTCTACGGTGCGCTGGGCTCCATCGATATTGTCGCCTATCTGTACACCGGTGCCGGATGCAGTATGGGACAAATTCAGGATGAGAAATATTTCTCGCATCAGTTTGACCAGCCGCATAGTATTCAAGTCATGAGCGACATTTACAATTCCATGTATTACGTAGATTTTCGCTCCGCACAAACGCCTATGGAGTCCTTCAAGCAAAGCAAAGGCCTCTTTATGGACGGCATGATCAAAACGGCAACTTCCCTGCAGGACATGGAGAGCGATTACGGAATTTTGCCAATTCCGAAATACGATCAACAGCAAGATCGCTACTACACGCTGGTCTGGCAGCATTACGACAGCATCATCGGTGTTCCGACCTCTTGCGGTGACACCACGATGGTCTCGGCGATTGTCGAGGCGCTCAGCGCAGAGTCCTTCTATACCGTTTATCCCATGTTCTACGAAACGGTTCTTCTGGGATCCTCTACTCGCGACGCGGAGTCAAAGGAAATGCTGCGCACCATTTTTGCAACACGCACATACGACATCGGCATGATCTACGATCCCACGACCTTTGCGTGGAAGCTGTGGGCCGACGTTACATCGGACACCCTGGCCTCGCACATCGAAGCATTCGAGGACGCGCTGGAGGTCGCAACAGAAAAATTCAACGAAATGGTCGATCGATTGCATTGATCAAAAAAGGATGGTCTCCTTTCGGAAACCATCCTTTTCATTTACATTATTTCTTGAATAGCGGACCGTAAGCTGCGCAGGCGCGATAGTCCTGGCC
>JAFTSR010000030.1 GCA_017467225.1 Clostridia bacterium
ATATTAAGCAGCATGGCACCGATGCGCCGCACCGTCGACGCGCTGACCGGACGGCCTTCCATGCGAAAGGTGCTTTTTCCGTCGGCGCTGACGTTGCGACTGATGCGAAGCATGCGCTCCTCGGCATCCACGGGAATATCGTTTTCTGCCAGCTCATGCAGCACCTGGTCACTAAGATCGGCAAACAAGCCGCTGACATGCGCGGTGCTTTGTCCTGCGCGGATCAACTCGCGGTTGAATTTTCCGCCCAGGAGTAGATTTACGCTATCGATCAGAATAGACTTACCTGCGCCGGTCTCGCCGGTCAGAACGGTCAGTCCCTCACCCAATTCGATATCAACGCATTTGATCACAGCGATATTTTCAATATGCAAACTCTGCAGCATAGCTTATTTCCTCAACGGCATGGCTTATATATCCATCTTACGGACGATCTGCTCACACAGCTTACGAGAGTCCTCGTCATTGCGGGTCACGATAATGACCGTATCGTCGCCAGCCACCGAGCCGAGCATCATCTGATGATATGTACGATCCAGGTACAGCGCGACGGCAGAAGCCATACCGGGGGTTGTTTTAACCACCACGTTATTGATCGCGTAAGCAACCTGAACGATGGACTGCGCGTGATGATCTGCACTGCGTCGATCCTGCTCCTCCCCACTCTGGTTCCGGGTATCTCTTTGCGAACGAACGTAGCGATATCTGCCCATTTCGGTCTGCACCTTGATCAGATTAAGGGCACGGATATCGCGGGAAACCGTCGCCTGCGTCACGTCGTAGCCGCTCTCTCGCAGCCGGTCGATCAGCTCGTCCTGCGTGTCAATATTGTGGGTAGCCACAAGCTCCAAAATCTTATCCTGTCTGCTTTTTTTCATCATGTTGCTCTCTCCTATCAGTCAATCGCGACTCATTTTCGCGCGTAATTTATGGTAAAAGCTATATTTTTTCAAGCGGATCAGCTGCGTGACCATGGTCGAGCGTGTGATCCTTGCGATATTGCCGCGGTACAGCTCGTAGTTGATGCGTCCGTCGGCCGTGATGTACAGCATCTTTTCGCGCACGCTGGTGTTGCGCACTTCAAGCACCGCGTTATCAGGAAAGATCAGCGGTCGGGTGGCCAGCGAGTGCGGACAGATGGGGGTAACGCAAAGGCAGTTGAGGCGGGGATCGCAAATGGTTCCGCCGGCCGACATGGAGTAAGCGGTCGATCCGGTTGGCGTGGCCACGATCAGGCCGTCTGCCCGGTAGGCGGTGATCAGCTCTCCACCCTCGGAAAGCTCCAGGTCAATGACACGCGCAATTCCCGAACCGTTGGTGATGGCCACCTCGTTGAGCGCAAACGAGGAAATGCGTGTGCGCGTATCGTCCAAAATCTCCAGGCTGAGCATGGATCGATTTTCGATGTAATAGCTGCCGTCAAACAGTCCGGCGAGCAGATCGAGCTCCTCCATTTCAAGCTCTGCCATATAGCCAAGATGGCCAAGATTGATACCCAGAATCGGGATTTTGCGCATGGCCGCCCGACGGGAGGCCTCCAAAATGGAGCCATCGCCCCCCATAACCACCAAAAGATCGGCCTGGGCATACAAGATATCCTGCGAAACGTAGGAAATTTCGGTCTTATTTTTCAGATGGCGCTGCCTGTCCACCTTTTCTCGATTTTAGTAAGCGGTCATGACCTCGGCACCTTACTCCTTGAGCCGCTGCGCCACGGTCATGGCAGCCTGCACCATTTCGGGGATATTGAAATTGGTAATTATTGCGATTTTATTCATGAAAATGCCTCCGAGGCTGTATTGTCAAAGGCCGATGGCGCGCAGCAACGTCTCTGTAGAGACGTTCGCGACGGGATCAGCCGTTTTTTTCAAATGTAAAAGGTATTCGACGTTGCCGTCGCCGCCGCGGATCGGCGAGCAGATCAGACCCATCGCGCAAAATCCGCACGTTTGTGCGCAGGTAATTACACGGACGATAGCATCCTTTCGCGCCGCATCCGTACGGACGATGCCGCCCTTGCCGATCTGCGCACGGCCAAGCTCAAACTGCGGCTTGACCAGCGTAAGAAGGTCTGCACCGTCACACAAAAGCGGTAAAAGCGCCGGCAGGATCAGCGTCTGCGAGATGAAGGAAACGTCCATCACGCAAAGCGGAACGCCGTCTTTGGGGAACTGCTCCCCAAGCACAGCAGCGCTGAGATAGCGAGCGTTACAGTTTTCAACGTTGGTCACCCGCGTATCGCGGCACAAGGACGGTGCCAGCTGTCCGGAGCCGGCATCCACAGAGAAAACGTGCGCCGCACCGCGCTGTAAGAGGCAATCGGTAAAGCCTCCCGTTGATACACCGACGTCCAACGCGTACTGACCTTGGCAATCTAC
>JAFTSR010000031.1 GCA_017467225.1 Clostridia bacterium
GGCGAAAACGGAGGGAGTTTCTACGGGAAGAAATGCTGTCGGGATGTGCTGCGTTCTTCCCCTTGCGTCATCCTGAGCGGAGCGCGGCGCATGCGCGCGGAGTCGAATGGATCTCGCAACGGTTTTTCTTGTAGGGGAGGGCCTGCATTCGCTTGCGAATGATCTCCTCCCGCTTCAACGCAAAACAAATATTGAACTGTCATATGGGGTAGGGACCCCATAAGGAAAACGGTTCCTTTCTGACAGAACATAAACGCTAAAAATTTAATCTAAAAATTATTTCAAAAGCTTTTTGAAGGGGAGCGCGAGGGGGAACTTTTTCTCTGAAAAAGTTACCCCTCGCCTTTCATTTACCCTTAATACACATTCCCGTTTTCGCGGTAGCCGCGCCAGACGTTCTCAAAGAAGCCGCCGCCCTCGGGCAGAGGACGCACAGGACGCCAATCGGCGGTAGCCGTGCCGCCCTGGGCAAGCACGACCGTCTGCGCAACGGCGTCAAGCGCGCCGTCGTCAAGCTTGTAGCGGAACAGACCGTCCGCGTCGTTCTCCAAACCCACGGCTGCGGTGCCGTCGGGCGCGGAATAGATGGCGGAGCCGCGCGAGCAGCCCGAACGCTCGGCAAACGAGATCATAGCGCACAGATAGGCGTTCTGCGCGAGCAGCGTGTCCTGCAGGCGATAGGCGCGAGACAGACCCATGGCGTTTTTGGCGCGCACAACGTCGGTGAAGTGCGACAAAAGTTGTACATTTTTATCCAAAAGCACCTTCATGCCGTCAACGTTGCGGATGGCGGCCGCGCAGGCGCTCATCATGCCGCAGTGCTCGTCAAGCAGGGCTTGTGTGTTGTCGGTGTCGGACAGAATTGCACGGGAGAAGGACAGCTGCGCGTCCATTTCGGCCGTGGCAGCGGCGAAGAAATCAGCCGCTGCGCGCTCGTCGGGCTTGCCGGCGCGGGTGTGCGAGATGCACAGCGCGGCGCGGAGCGAGCCGACCTGACCGGCGTTAAGCGCGCTGCCGCCCGGGCGGTAAACGCCGTGCGTGCCTGCTGCCTCACCGACGGCAAACAGGCCCGTCACGCCGGTCTGCCACCACAGATCAACGTCGATGCCGCCGTTGTTGTGCTGGGCGCACAGAGCGATCTCCAGCATCTCAGTTGTAATATCCAAACCTTTGGACTGGTACAACTCGATGGCGGGTGCATTCATGTGTCGCAGGCGCTCGATGGGTGTGCCGAAGCAGGCGCCGGCGCTCTCAAGGTAAGAGCGCGCGTCGGCATCCAGCGCGTCGTAGGGGAGGTCGTTGAGACCCTGCGGATTTTTGCGGAAGTCGAGGTAAACACGGCGGCCGTACAGCTTGGTTTCGCGGAAGACCAGCAGGTCGATGACCGACGAGCCGGACTGTGCGCGGCGGCTGTCAAACGGCCATTCGTAGCCCTTTCGGAAGATTTTGGACAGACATTCGCCAAGATTGGGGTAAAAATCGCTCAAAAACTCGTGTTCTGTGCCGTCCGGGTCGACCGAAACGAAGCGCGGCAGCACCTGCATATAGGTGCCGGAGACGTTCCAGCGCGGGTTGACGGAGGCCAAGCCGTACTGCCACTCGGTTAGATTTTTGGCTGTTGCGCCGGCGGCAAGCGGCACACCGGAGGTGCCGGTATGGCCCAGCGGATAGACAGTTTCAGCGTAGATGCCGGCAGGACCGCCGGTCGCCCAGATGACGTTTTTACAGCAGACCAGGGTATAGCGGTCGTTCTCATTGTCGGCGGGAACGTCGGTATTCAGCACGACAAGGCCGATGGTGTTTTCAGAAAATGGTACGATCTTAACCACCTGTGCGTGCTCGTAGACGGTGATATTACGTGCGGCGATCTCGCGCTGCAAACACTCGGTCATAAGCTTTGAGGTCAAGGGACCTGCGCTGGTGGCGCGGCCACGGGTATCGTGGTCGGTCTGGTAGCCGACGTACTCGCCGTAGCGATTGGTGGGGAAGGGAACGCCCAGCTCAGCGAGATTGAGGAAGCAGCGCGGAGAGAGCGCGGCCTCGATCAGCGCGTGGTCGCCGTCAACGCAGCGGCCGCCGAACAGATCCTGTGCCATAGCGGCAGGCGAGTCGGGTGACGAGCCGGCAAGGCTCATCTTATAGTACGTTTGCTTATCGGAGCCGGTATTTCTCGACGTGCTATTGGTCTTTGCCAGGCAAAAAATAGCAATATCTTGCTCTCCGAGCTGGTGCAGTCGCAGCGCTGCGTTACAGCCCGCTGCGCCAATACCGACAATGGCGGTGGACAGAGTAAGTTTTTTCATAATTGCTCCTGTTGGGATGTGGGGCTCTGCCCCACGCCCCGCAAGAAACCTTTTTGGAAAAAAGGTTTCTTGATTTCCCAAAACGTTTGGGAAATTTATTGGCTGAATTCGGAACGTTTCTGTTCCGGATTTGCAGAGCGGAAGTCCATGTGGGGGCCCCGTCCCACAAGATGGCTAAAAATGTTGTTTTCACTTATGTGAAGTTTTTGAAGATTGTTAAGAAACTTTTTTCAAAAAGTTTCTTAACCGGGGTTTGGGGCAGCGCCCCAACCGTATAGAAAGGAAAAAATATGGATCAGGATCAGAAAATAGAAGAAATCACGCCTGTCGAGGTCGAGGCGGAGCCCAAGCCCGTTCCACGCTACGGCAAGTTTGACGTTTTGAAGAAAGAGGGCAGGGCGCGTCGCGGCACGCTGCACACGGTGCACGGTGACATTCAGACCCCCGTGTTTATGAACGTCGGTACCTGTGCTGCCATCAAGGGCGGTGTCAACACCATGCTCTTGCGTGAGCTGGATTGCCAGGTCGAGCTGTCCAATACGTATCATTTGCACCTGCGTCCGGGCGACCGACTCATTCATAACATGGGCGGTATTCGCAAATTCATGAACTGGGATGGTCCCGTTCTGACCGACAGCGGCGGATTTCAGGTATTCTCGCTGTCCTCGCTGCGTAAAATAACCGAGGAGGGCGTCAAATTTGCCTCTCACATCGACGGTAAGCGCATTTTCATGGGACCCGAGGAGAGCATGCAGATTCAATCCAATCTCGCATCGACCATCGCCATGGCGTTTGACGAGTGCATCGAAAACCCCGCACCCTACAATTACGTCAAAGAGTCCTGCGCGCGCACCACGCGCTGGCTGGAGCGCTGCAAGGCGGAAATGGCGCGTCTGAATTCCTTGCCTGATACCATCAATCCCCATCAGCTGCTGTTTGGCATCAACCAGGGCTCGACCTACGAGGATCTGCGCATTGATCACATGAAGCGTA
>JAFTSR010000032.1 GCA_017467225.1 Clostridia bacterium
CACTCGCCCCGCTTTGTCTTGTTTGTGCCATTTTGCACAAAAAGACGGCGACCGAACATCGATCGCCGTCTTTTTTTTATTGACATCGCACAACGAGGAATTATTCCTTATCGGCGATCCAGTTGTTGACCTCTTGGATATTCTCTTCTACCTTGCCCTTGTAGGTTGCCCACAAGCTGGCGATATCGGAGGTACCCTTCATACTCAAGCGCAGAAGGCCCTCGCCACCGTGCAGACCCGAGCTGCCGTCCCAGTACAGACCGGGATCGTAAGAACGGGTAGCAAAGATGATCTCAAGCATTTCCTTGGACTCCTGGTCCTTGGCAGCGCGGCTGAGCAGGATGGTATCGTAGAACAGAGGATATACGCTGTAGTAGGACTCCCAGCTGAGTGCCTCGAGAACGACTGCGCACATTTCCTTATCAGCTGCGAACTCAGGAATACCCAGAACGCTGTCGTGGTGCTCCCAAACGAGAGAAGAATACGCGTCCTGATCAACGGTGTACTTGGGATACGGCAGAATACCGTACAGATCGTTCATGTTCTTCAGACGGTTGGTAGTATCCTTGACCATGCCCGTCTTGAACAGCGAAACGCCGTCAACAAACAGATCCTGATCCTTTTCAAGGAACTCACCCTCGGTGGTGGAGTTCATGTACCAATCGGTGTAAAGGAAGTCGTCAAAGATCGACTTGATTACCGTGATGCTATCCTCGTCGTAACCGAAATCGTAAGCGATATAGCCGTCCTCATCGATATGAGCGAACTTATAGCCTGCCGAGTTGAACAAGTAGTAAACGGGGTCATCGCCACCGATGCAGCCCCAGATGTCCTCTGCAGAGTTCATCTCTTCATCGCTGTCGTTCGAGTGAGCAACGATCTCGCAAGCGAAGATCAGCTCCTCCAACGTCCACTCACCTTCCGATGCCAGCTCAAAGAAATTGGGCAGGTCGGTGTAGTCCTTAGCCATGGCCTGGTTGAAGAACAGAGCCGCGGTCGCACCCTTGTCACGCAGCAGCATTTCGCTGGCAGATACGTACAGATGCGAGCCCAGCGTAAAGGATGCTACTGCATCCTGGACCCACCAGGGCTGGTCGGTACGCAGGTACTGCTCGTATTCATTCATGTCGGCAAAATATCCCTCTTCGATCAAAGAAACGATACCAACCGTACGCATCGTGAACAGCTGATAGGTATTGCTCGAGGTTTCTGCGTCGTTACGAACTCTCGTCGTATACGTAGGTTCAAACTCGATCTGAGCATACTCCTTGGAAATGGTGACACCGTAGGTCTCTTCAACCCATGCGTTACGGTCGAACACAGCGGAACCCAGCATATCGCCGTCTTCCTCTTCTACGTCACCCTCTTCCCACGGGATCCAGCTTACACCAACGTCAACGACGTTGTTGCAGGACCACTCAAGAATGTGGAACTGTGCGTTGTTGAAGCCGTCCGTCGGCAGATAGTCCAGCGGAATACGCTCAACCTCACCACCTCCGGCGGGGGGAGTGACAACGGGGGGCTTATCTCCGCCTTCTGTCACCGGATCCTTGGGGTCGTCCGGCTGTTCAGGCTTCTGGCACGCAACGATAGTAAACAGTGCTGTCAGGATCATCAGTATTGCCAAAAATAAAGACAAATACTTTTTCATTGTTTTCCTCCTTAAAAACTTTGCACCATCGGCTATCGCTCAAAAGTGCATAATATTGTATTTTATTCTACCATATTTTTTTCCTTTCGTCAAGCAAAAGCAAGTTCCCTTATCAATTTTTTCCCTTTTGCACAAAAAAAGGCGGCGCTGTTATTGCAACAACGCCAAAGCCTTTTTACGTCTCATCCTCCCAACGCATGGCGCAGCTTTTCCAACGCGCCCTTTTCGAGTCGGCTGACGTACGATCGGGAAATGCCCAGCAGCGTCGCCACCTCGCGTTGTGCCAGCGGATCGCGGCCGTCCAGGCCGTAACGAAGACGGATGATCTGCTGCTCCCTCTCCTCCAGCACCTGCCCGACCAACTGCACCGCCCGACGGCTGCACAGCATGGTATCGACCTCCTCGGTCATGTTCTCCTCGCTGGCGATGACGTCCATGTAGGTCAGCGGATTGCCCTCGCGGTCAACGTCGATGGTATCGTACATAGAAACCTCGGCACTTTGATGCTTGAGACGGCGAAAGTGCATGAGGATCTCGTTCTGCACGCACTTGGCGCCGTAGGTAGCGAATTTGGTGCCGTTGTCCACGCGGAAGGTATCGACCGCCTTGATCAGCCCGATCGAGCCGACCGACACCAGATCCTCCTGATTGCGGCAGGTGCCGTAATATTTGCGGACGATGTGGGAGACCAAGCGAAGATTGTGCAAAATGAGCTTTTGACGAGCCTCCTCGTCCCCGTTCGCAGCAGCCACGAAGCAGTCGTGCTCCTCGGCAGGTGAGAGCGGCGGCGGAAATTGGGAGGGCGTTCCGATCCCAAGCGAAATATGAAAAAAGCGTGTGAGCAGCGCAATGAGTGCGGCAAGCATATTCATTCTCCTTTCACGGCGTAAGATGGTGCATTATATGGTGAAAAAAGAAAAAATTTGCCTGTCCTATCCCACTGGCGCGTTTTTTTCGCAAAACCCGCGGAGCATCTTGCAAAAAAG
>JAFTSR010000033.1 GCA_017467225.1 Clostridia bacterium
GACAGGCAGACCGAGGAAATTCCCGTAAAGGAGCCGATTGTTGTTGAGGAATATGAGGAGTTTACCGTGATTTTTGCTTTGAACGGCGGAAGCTTGCCGGATGGATATGCGTCTGTCGAACAGCTTGGAGAAGATTTCCTGGCGGATTTTAACAAGTACGGTGACGGCTCTGTTGTCACAAGAGAGAACTTCCAAAGTGAAAGTCACCCGTGTGTCAAAACCTCGCTGGCAAATGCAGAGATGCTTCAAAAGTGGAGATGGCTCTGGGCGTATATGCTGGAGCACCTGCAGGAGTATAATCAGGGCGAGGACAATGCTTATATTACCGATGCCTATCCGGTCCTGGAGAAAATGATCAAGGGCGATACCAACGCGATCAATGCATCGGCAAACGCAAGAACCTCGATCAGAAGCTACATTCACGGATTTCTGAATTCCATGAAGGGCTGCGGCGACGTGAATGCCACCTTTGCCGTCTTTTCTCCCGACTTTTCTTTGACAGAGGTGCAGGAGGAATTGTTGCAGCACCAGTATGACCGCGAGGTCAAAATCACCGAGGGAGATCAGCTGCCGGTGCCGGTCAGAATGGGATATCGCTTTCTCGGATGGAAAAATGAGAGTGGTGAGATGGTGAGCGAGGCTGCGTGCAATGGAACCCTGACGGCAATTTGGGAGGAGCTGACGCCTGTGGAGAGGGTCGAGATCACCAACAAGGTGAGCGAAATTTTGCTCTATGAAACGTATCAGCTGCAATGGACGCTCCTGCCGGACGAGGCGGTGGATAAAAGAGTGAAATTTACCTCAGATCAGCCGCTGATCGCAAGCGTGGATGAGAATGGACTGGTCACAGCGCACAAGCCCGGACAAGTGACACTGGAGATCCGTTCGCTATCCAAAAACGGTCATCGGGATACCGTAACGCTGCAGGTCGTAATTCCGGGCCATTTTGACATCAGCTACGAAACGGTATCTTACACAGCGGTGGGTGAGCAGATCAAGCTGAACGCCGCCTACATCGATAAGGCGCAGAACCGCTGCGAGATTGCCTGGAAATCGTTGGACGAAGCCATAGCTACCGTAGATGAGAGCGGATGTGTGCGCGGCGTGGCGGCCGGTGTCGTCGGTATCAGAGTATATCTTGTTGAGGATGAGAGCTGTTATCAGGACTTTGTCGTCACTGTTTTGCCGGAAGAAATCAGCGAAGGGCTGCAGCTTGTGCTGGACGCTCATGAGAGCAACGTGTTCGTCAAGCACGATCTGCCGATCGGTGCCGGTGTGCCGAACTACTATTCCGATATTTTCGGCAGCGTCAGCAGGCTGCTGTACAATTATGATCTTGTGATTGACGAAACTTACCGTCAAAAGAGCAACGAGAAGTACGGTGATGATCTGAAAAACAGAGTCATGAAAAGCATCGAGTTTATCACGGTGCACTATACCGCCGGCTTCAATGCAGGCGCGGATGCCAACGCCCATGGTGAATGGTTCTCCCAGCCGCTTTCGGAGAATGATACCTCCATTCATTATTCCACCGGCAATGACGGTGTTTACAAAGGCTTGGATGAGCAATACAGAGCGGCACATGCAGGAGATGGCGGTTCCTTTGATACACTTTCGGGATTTTCCTGGATCGATACGCCTGTTGAGATTTTGGATACCGACCCTGAATTTCCGATTGTCAGCATTACCGAAAACGCAACGTTTGCCATTAACGGACGCGATACCGGCGTGGCTGTACCCAAGGAAACCAAGTACGGCAGAGGCATGGTGACCGACTCCAAATGGCTGAACGAGCAGGGAATTGCTGTCAACCAAAAGGACGGATATTATCAGATCGGAACGGCTTGGTGGTGTTATTCGCAAGTCGCCGAGGGAAGAATCTGCTCCAACGGCGGAAATCATAATTCCATTGGAATCGAGTCCGCTGTCAATAAGGGCTCGGACCTGTGGTACACCTGGCAGATCACGGCGAAATTGGTTGCCGACATTATGATGCGGCACGACCTGGATATCACAAAGGTCAAAGGGCACCACTTCTTCAGCGCCAAAAATTGTCCGCAGCCGATGCTCGAAAACGACCTGGAAATCTGGTGGGAGTTCATTGAGCTGGTCAAAGCGGAATATGAAAAACTCACGGCGTATGGAGAATATACCTTTGACTTTGTCAGCCACAGCGACCTGGTCAATCAGCACGGCAGAGTGACCGCACAGAGCAACGAGTCTCAAATCGTGACGTATACGGTCACCGTTACCCATGGCCAAGAGGTGGAAAGCATAGAATTGGCATCCTTGCTCAAGGGAGCATATTTGAAATAAGCCTACGCAACAGGTAATACAAATCGTACGTATCACGCCGATGAGGAATCTCAGGAAACCTCATCGGCGTTTTGTATCTGTTTACCATATATCTGAAATCGGGGGATGCGGTGGACGCGGCGGTGCATCGTCCAGGCAGTCGTATATGCCGTTGAAGGCGAAAATGCCGTAGGCTACTTCAAACATCTCCTCGGTCGGCACGTAGTTGCTTTCCTCTACCTTGACATTATTGCGCTTGGGCTCCAGCTCATCCCACATAAAGCCCTCGTCCTTGCCAAGGTGCGGCATGACAGTGCTATGTCCGTCCCAGCTGTTCGGGTCGGCTTCTTGCACTTTGTTGAAGTTGGTCGCTTTTGTTTCGCAGAACAGTACCTCATCGTATTCATTGAACAGCACGTAGCCGCCGCCAAAACCGTCGTCAAGCTCATTTCCCACGTAATCATAGTAGAAAAGTCCGAACACACGAACACAGCCCTTGTCTGTGAGAGACTGTGCAGAGTTGTTCAGGCGCAAGCCCGACCAGTGCATATTTTGAAAGAGATGCCCGAACACCTTTCCCTCGTATAGCTCATAGGTCAGCTCGTAGCTGAAGGCATTGAACACCGTTTGCGCATCAAAGATAAAGTAATTCTGCCAGCCGGGTGCGAAGCCGTCAAAGCTGCGTGTGATCTCCTTGAAGTCGCCGCGCGCTGCGTTCTCGCATTTTCCCTTGATGGAAATGCGCAGCGGCTGCTCGGAATGATTTTCAACGCTGACCACGGCGAGGTTATATATCTCCTGTGCATAGTCGTAAATGCGATATTTGACCACCAGCTCACCGGCTGCGTAGTTGCCTGTTGCCGGCAGAGGAATGACCTCCGTGCCCTCGTAGCTATCCACCACGTCGTTGATCTCATATTTGGGCGTTTCCTCGGGCTCGATTTCCATAATCTCTGATTTGGGTAATTCCATATCGGGATTTTCGTCCAAAATTTCCTTGAACGGGTCTTTTTTCTCCGGCATGCGGCAGGAGGGGAGGGAAAGCAGCATCAGCGCGGCAAGAGCGAGTAAAACGATCTTTTTCATCAACTTCTATCCTTTCTTTCGCTCAATATCCGCTTGGAGGCGGAACCCATTGATCCATTGCCCAGGTTGGAAAGTAATCAGTCGCGCCCAAGGGCGGTTGTGTGCCTGACTTGCCAATAGCATTCCAGCACAAAAGACCTTGCACATCATCAAACGGTTTAGGAGGATTGTAGGGCACGACGGTGTCATATTGAGGAAAATAAACACACGCCTCACCCAAGGAATTATCATACGAAAAACCGAGGGTATCCCATAACGTACTGCGGTCAACGCCAAGCGTGCGATACAGAATGGTTTGATACGTACCGTGCTCCGGTTTGAGCGGAGAAATGCCGTCCTCACAAACGAAGTCTAAATGTAGGACCTTTTCCATATCAAAAATATCCTTCTTGCCGTTTGCGTCAAAAAGCATATATTCCGCCGCGAAATATGCACTTTGGTTGTGCTCATAATCCAGCGTCCATCCCATGTGCATGACCACGTTGTACGGTCTGCCGTCGTAATAATACTTTGGTGTCAGCCACAGTCCATCATATTTAAGATTATGAATGTACTGCGAATACGCCTCGCCGGTAAAGGGCTGGTACTCGATCTCATACTCAAAATGATCAAAGGCAAATTCGGGGTCGAAGAGAATGTAATTCTGCCAGTTGGCGGCAAAGCCCTCGAATTTTTTGATGATGGTCATGACCTGCCCGCCGATATCCTCGCACGTGCCCTTGACGGTCAGCGTCAGGTCGCGGTCAGAATGGTTTTCCACGCGCATGACGACCAGGTTGTGATCCTTGTACTCGAAAATTTTGTGCTTGACAGCCAACTGCCCTTCGTCCATCTCGATCAAATCCACGTCCGAGGCGTTCGGTTCGATCTCGGGCAGCTCTTGCTTGGGAATGTCCTCCGGGTCAATCTCCATGACCTCCGATTTCGGCAGCTCCATCTCCGGATTTTCGTCCAAAATCTCCTTGAACGGGTCTTGCTTCTCCGGCATGCGGCAGGAGGTGAGGGAAGTCAGCAGCATGAGGGAGGCGAGGGTGAATGATAGTATCTTTTTCATCGTTAGTTTCTCCTTTGCTTATCGTTTCACACCGCCCAGCGCATAGATATAAGCATCCTCCAAGGTGGGCGCGGTGGGAAGGGAGCCCTCAAGCAGCGGCGTGTCGGCTACGTAGCGTACGCGCGGCTGTCCTTCCACGTAAGTGACCGAGGTGACGATGGCGTCGCGGCGGATGATTGCCTCCTCATCCGGAGTTCCGGTGTGCTCAAACATCTTTCCGGCAACGCGGTCGATAAAGTCCTTCTTCTGGCCGCGGTACTTGACCTCGCCGCGCTCCAGTACACAGATCTCACGGCACAAATGTTCAATGTCCGCTGTGATGTGCGTCGAGAAAATGATGGTGCGTCCGACGGCAATCTTAGAGAGCAGATTGAGGAAGTACAAGCGCTCCTCCGGGTCAAGTCCGGTG
The DNA here is from genome assembly GCA_017467225.1 of Clostridia bacterium. The sequence goes on from JAFTSR010000033.1 coordinate 4,845, forward strand.
GTCGGCTCATCAATGATCAGCACCTTGGGGTCGCCGATCAGCGCCTGTGCGATGCCGGCACGGCGCAGCATACCGCCCGAATAATTGCGCAACCGCTTTTTCTCCTCGCCGGCAAGTCCTACCGTTTCAATTGCCCATTGCACTCTCTCACGACGCACGTCCTTGTCCTTGATGTTCTTCATGATACAAACGTAGTCCAAAAATTCCACAATGTTGAGCTGCGGCATCAGCTTGGTGGTCTGCGGCAGATAGCCCAGAGAGGAGCGGAACTCGTCCTTGTTGGCAAGCAGCTCCTTGCCGTCGAAGGTGATCTCGCCCTCGCTCGCGCCCATAACGGTGGCGAGAATGCGCATCAGTGTCGTCTTGCCGGCGCCGTTGCGGCCGATCAGACCGAAAATGCCCTCAGGAATGTCAAACGTTACGCTGCTCAGAGCCTTTTTATTGCCCTTCGGATAGATTTTGGTGAGGTTGTTGATTTGAATGTTCATGGTTGTAAATTCCTTTCAAATATAAAATGAGTTTGTATGATTTTATTGATAAAGAGGGTTGTCGGGGGTATCTTTCCAGGAGGTATCAGACGACCACATGCCGGTAAAGCAAACGATGCCGTACGCCTCCTTATACGGATCAGGCAGCTCGTAGCCGCTTGCTTTTTTTGCGTCGGACGCGGGGAAGTAGGCGCAGTTGCTTCCGTTGGAATTGTTGAAGGAGAAGCCGAGCTTGTCATATCTTGCATCGGGATCGACGCCGATGGTATAGTGCAAGGGCGAGCGATACCAGCCGGAAGTCGGGCTGAGCGGCCCTAAGC
>JAFTSR010000034.1 GCA_017467225.1 Clostridia bacterium
AAAACCAAGGACCTGCTTTTGTCGGTCGGTGCGGTGCAGCTGATCAATATTGCCGGGTGTCTCGCCCTCTTTTTTCTGACCAAGCCCATTGCCAGTTACGCAGATCGACGGTCGTACGCCAAGGGTATCAAGCTGGGTATGTGGATTGCGGTCGTCGGCTTTGTTCTCAACATGTTCACCGCTCCGGGCAGCTGGTGGATGGTCATCGTGTTTACGTTGGTCTATAACGTTTCCAGCGCAGGAACGGGACAAAATATGTATAATATCATTTACAGCTACGTGCCGGAGGAATATTTTGTCGAGGCCTCGGCTATCAAAAATAGCGTTGCAGGGCTTTGCGGCTTCGGCGCGTCGGTTCTCGGCGGTCTGATCCTGGACGCTGTGCAGGCGAACGGCAACCAAATCTTTGGTATTTCCGTATATGGTCAGCAGCTGCTCTCCGCCATTTCCGCGCTCATTTTCGTCGTCGCCATCATTTTCGTCAGCCGCGTGCTGGAAAAGCGGGAGATTGTGGCGAAATAAATGAAAAAGTACCTTTTGTAGGTGCTTTTTCGTTAGACCCGAACCGCTAAAAATCCAGCCCTATCCCTTGCCCCAAAGTTTTTTGATGGGGAGCGCGAGGGGAAACTTTTTTCTCAAAAAAGTTTCCCCTCGTATTTTGTCGCCTCACAACCTCTCCAGCTCCCCGCGCATGCGTGCGAGGATTTTCTTTTCCAGGCGCGAGATGTAGGACTGCGAGATGCCCAGAAGATCGGCCACCTCCTTTTGCGTCAGCTCGTGGTTGTCGCGCAGACCGTACCGCAGCTCGATGATCAGCCTCTCGCGGTCGTTCAGCTTGGTGACGCACGCGCGGATGGCGGCGCGCTCCTCTGCCTCGGCAAGCTCGGTGGCAATGTCCTGCTCATCGCTCTTCAGAATGTCCGACAGATAGAGCTCGCTCCCCTCCTTGTCCGCGCCCAACGGCTCGTCAATGCTCAGCTGTCCGCGCTGGGCACTGTTTTTTCGTATGTACATCAGAATTTCATTTTCGATGCAGCGTGAGGCGTAGGTCGCCAGCTTGATGTTTTTGTCGGCGCGGAAGGTGTTGATCACCTTGATCAGTCCCACCGTGCCGATCGAAATCAGGTCCTCAATGCCCGTTCCCGTGTTCTCAAAGCGCTTGGCAATAAACACCACCAGCCGTAGATTGTGCTCGATCAGAAGATCTCGCGCCTCGGCATCGTCGGGCAGGCGTTCAATGGCATCCCGTTCTTCCTCGGCGGACAACGGCTGCGGCAGCGTGTCGGGACCGTTGATGTAAAATATTTCCTGCTCCCGGTCGTGTAGCAGCGTCAACATGCGCTGATATGCGACGCGAATCCATGATAAAACTGTGCTCATATCAAAAATCCTTTCTATGTATAAAATCGGTAAAACGGTTTAACGTAGCAGCTCTGCCGGTACAATGGCGGCGTACTCCTTTGCGCGCAACGGAATGGGCGCGATGCGCGCGGACAGCTCGCGGCGGCTGCCTCGCTCGTCCTCCAGAAAAATATGCTCGATCGGCCAGCTGATCAAAAGTCGCTCACCCGTCGCTCCCTTGGCGGGCAGCAGATGGATGCGATGCAAAATGGCATCGGGCAGCGAGGGCAGCTTGGTTGTCGGCGTGGCCTCTTGCAGCACGTCAAGCAGAGCGGGAGGCAAAAGCGGTGCGGCGGTGGCAACGTCCACAGGGATGACGGCGCACGCCGAGAGCGGATCACGCAAAAGATTGCCGCTGTCGCACAGTGCGGACAGCGAAAGCCGGTGCTCCCCCTCGCAAAGCAACAGCGTAACCGTGCGGCGGCCGGCAAGCCTGCGGCGCGCCCGTCCCCAGAGCATACACGCGCCGGCGGAAAGTGCGGCGAGCAGAGAAAACAGCATCATCGGTGCGGACGGCTCGCCAAGCGCCGATTGCAGCTCGGTCTGGTCAAGCATGCGATTCAGCCCCTCGGAGAACAGCGTCATGACACCGCCCAAAAGGGCGCTGATCAAAAGGTAGGTTGCCGTCAGCCCAAGGAGCACGCGCCAATGCTCGCCGCGGCGGTAGAGACCAATGCGACAGACGACAAAGCAAAAAGCAACGTCGATGGGCAGGGAAACGGTGCCGGGCAGATACGGCGAGAGCAGAAGCGCCGCCAAGGCGTACAGCGCCCCCAGCGATGCGGCAAGCAGAGCGCGACCGAGTGCCAGCGGACGGTCGCCAAGGCGCGCGCACAGATACAGCGTCAGAAAATCCATGCTGAAATTGACCAAAAATAAAACGTCCGCGTACACCTCACTGACCGTAGTACTCACCTCCTGCGTCTTTTTTCTGCTATCAGTATAGCAGAGTGGGGGTGCATTTTGTGTTGAAACGTGGCGGCGGAGAAACACATCGGGCGCACAAATTTTTTCATCGGATTTTTCGAAAAAATATTGTCGCAAAAAAAGAAATTTTCAAATTTTTTGCGTATCTTATATACAGTAATCCCATAGGAAATGAGGTATCATGATCATGGAGCACTCTTGTATCGATTATACCCGTCATGCGGATGCATATCTTTCGCCCTATGCTGCCAAAAATGCCGACTGCCGCGGCAGGGATATCCCCCTGGCGCAGGATCTGCGCACCGAATATCAGCGCGACCGCGACCGTATCATCCACTGCCAATCCTTCCGTCGCCTGATGAACAAAACGCAGGTGTTTCTGGCGCCCGTCGGGGATCACTACCGTACCCGTCTGACGCACACCCTGGAGGTTACGCAGATCGCCCGGACGCTGGCTCGTGCGCT
>JAFTSR010000035.1 GCA_017467225.1 Clostridia bacterium
CGTTCCGGTCGGCATGAGCTGTGGCGGGCTGATTGCAGCCAAGCTTGCGGCAAAATATCCCGAATGCGTGTCTGCCCTGTATCTGGACGCGCCGGTTCTGAACCTGCTTTCCTGTCCCGGCGGCGTGGGCGTTTCCAAGGTGGAGGACGGTATTCTGCAGGAATTTATCGACGCGACCGGCATCACGCTCTCCGCGCTGACCTATTACCGCGAGCATCCGATCGATCAGCTGCCGATTTTGGTAAAGAATAATATTCCGATCATCCTTCTGTACGGTGAATTGGATATGGGAGTTCCTTATTGCGAAAACGGCGCAATTTTTGAAAAATACTACCGCGAAAACGGAGGCGTTTTCGTTGCCATCGGAAGGAAAAATTGCGGTCATCATCCCCACGGGCTGACCGACAACACGCCGCTGATCGAATTCGTGGAGGCATACGCAACCTGACGCTGTGCCACGTGACGAAAACCGCTTTCCCGACGTGCTTCGGGAAGGAAATCGCGGCACCAAAAGCGCGCGGTAATCATGAGAGTTTACAACTATAGAAAGGAGAGTCGCATGAAAAAGCATTTGCAGCTGTTTCTGACGATGTTGAAAATCGGGTTGTTCACCTTTGGCGGTGGATACGCGATGATCGCTCTGCTCGAAAACGAGTTTGTCGCAAAGCGGAAATGGATCGAAAAGGACGAATTTCTGGATATGGTTGCGATTGCCGAGTCCACGCCCGGACCCATCGCCATCAACGCCGCGACCTACATTGGATACAAAATGATAGGGGTGATCGGCTCGCTTCTTGCGACTGTGGCGGTCTGCATTCCGTCGTTTGTCATCATATACGCGATATCGTTGTTTTTTGATGCCTTTCTGTCCCTGACCCTGGTGTCATATGCTTTCAAGGGAATACAGCTTTGCGTGATATGGCTCATCCTTTCGGCAGGTCTGAAAATGCTGCGGCAAATGAAGAAAACGCCGTTCAATATCGTGATTCTTTGTGCCGTGATCGTGTGTATGGTCGCGTTTTCTCTGCTTTCGATCCGCTTCTCAACGATATTTTATATTCTTATCTGTGGTGGCATCGGATTGTTCGCCTATCTTGTCGGCTTGCTTCGCAATGGAAGGGGGACAGAGCGATGATATATCTTGAATTGTTTCTCACCTTTTTGCAGATTGGCGCGGTATCCTTCGGCGGTGGCTACGCCATGATTTCGCTGATCCGAGAAAAGGTCCTGACGCACGGCTGGCTCACGGAAGAAGAACTGCTGAATATGATCGCCGTTTCGGAATCCACGCCCGGCCCGATTGCCGTGAATATGGCAACCTTTGTCGGCGCGACGCAGGGCGGCATTCTCGGTTCGCTGCTGGCCACGCTTGGCGTGGTTCTGCCGTCCTTTGTCATTATATTGATTATCGCCGCGCTGATACGCAATCTTCTCAAATACAAGGGCGTTCAGGCAGTTCTCGGCGGTATTCGCCCTTGCGTGGTCGCGCTCATATTGGTCACGGCGATCACCATGCTCATGAGCACGCTGTTCGCCTTCAAAAGCGTCGAGGACGCAGTGATTCCCGACGGTAAGGGTCTGATCATTTTTGCCGTCATCGCCGCAACGGCTCTTATTTTCAAGAAAATCAGAAAAAAGCCGCTCTCACCGATTTTGCTGATACTCCTATCGGCCGGCCTTGGAATGCTGGCGTATTCGCTGTAAGATTTGCATAACACAAAGAAAGGGCTGACGGAAATAACCGTCAGCCCTAAAATAAATGTTATGGCGGAAAAAATTGTATCGATAGCGAGGGGTCAGTTGCCCTTTTTCTTTTTGCCCAGAATGACAGCGATCACCGTAGTTGCAGCGGCAAGCAGTGCTGCTGCACCGCCGATCAACCATGGCAGCGGCGAGGCAGAGGTTTCCTTGTTATCATCTTCCGGTGGCTCGTTTTGCTCGGGCTTTTGCTCGGAGTCCTCCTTGACCGGTGGCTGCTCAATGGGGGGATTATCCTCCTTGGGTGGCTGAGGTACAGGCTCGTCAACCTCGACGTCAAGCATCAGCTTGTTGTAGTTGAGCAGATATTCTGACTTTGGTATAAATACCAGACAGATCTCCTGCTCACCGACAAGCTCGTCCGTCTCATCCAGCTCGACGGAAAATTCACGGTAGTTCGCCCAGTCGCCCGTCGGAGTGAAGTCCAGCGTGCCAAGAAGCAGACCCTCGGCGTCATCCAGGCGTACCTCCATGACACCGCCTGCCGAGACGTGGTTGTCGGGTGCTGCCGCCATAATGCGCAGCGTGCAGGCGTCACAGCCCTGCCCGAAATCTACAAGATAGGTCGCATAGGTATTCTTGGTGGTGAACGCCATGTGGTCACCCTCAATCTGCGCCGTTGCCTTGGCAAAGTCCACGCCGTTGATCCAGCGGTCGGCGACTGCACCGCCCGTTGTATCGTCTTCACCGGGGGTGGGGATGCTGTTATCGTGTCCTTCGACAAAGGTGAAGGTGGTGTAGTTGAACAGATAGGTGGAGATCGGCTTGAAAACCAGACAAATATCCTGCTCACCTACCAGTGGCGTGTCGCTGTGCAGATTGGCACGGAATTCGCGGTAGTTTGCCCCGCCGCCTGTTGGGGAGAAGTCCAGCGTGCCGAGCAGCGCGCCCTTCTCATCCCCCAGACGGATCTCCATGGTGCCGCCGCGGGAAACCTCGCTGTCGGGAGCGCCCGCGTTGATCTTGAAAATATAATCCGTGCCGCCCTGTCCGAAGTCTACGCCGCGGTAGATGGCGCGATAACCCTGCATGGTGTAGCCCATGTGGTCGCCCTCACGGGTGCAGTTGGTCACGGTCGCGTCCACGCCGATAATGTCGTCGGACGCCAGCGTGGGCGGGTAGAGGCGTTCGGTGATAATGGTGCCCATCTGCTGGGTGGTCGACCACCAGAGCAGCTTGAGCCGATCCGCACCGTCTGAAACGTCGCCGCGGTAGGTGATCTCAATGTTGGTGAAGGCGCCTGCCGTCATGGGAGTGGTGATCACCATCAGCCGGTAGCCATTGGTCGGAACGAACTGCTGCGACTCAATGGCGGAAATATCGGTGCCAAAGTCGGTGACCTCCTTGCCGTTCAGCTTGACCGACAGGTCGTCCGCCTGACCGGTGTACTCAAAGATCAACTGATATTTTTGGGAATAGCGGGGGAGCAGCTTGCCGCGCAGCTGTAGCGTATATTTTTCATTTATGCCGGGCGCAGGCGGGTTCTTGGCGTCAAAGGTGTAGTTGACGTCGGTCGCGGCGAAGGAGGACATTTTGCCGTTGGCCGTGACGGTGGCGGCAAGTCCCTTGCCGATGGCGATGACCTCCGGCTGCGGCTTGACGTACTCGCCCACGGGCGTGAGTAGCTTGTCCTGCGTCACACCGACAAAGGCATCCGCGTACACCGACAGATCCAGCACCGCGCCCGCCTCTACCGTAAAGGTGTCGGAGAGCGGAATGCGCACACTCTCCCCGCTTGCCTTGCCAGCGGGGGTAGCGATGACGGTGTCGATGGCGATGGGGGGCTCACCGTCCTGATAGAAGGTCTTGGTGATCTCGTAGGTCATCTCACCCTTGGTGGGAGAATAGCGCAGCGTCGCCCAGTATTTGGGGTAGTAGAGCGGAATGCAAAGCTCATCTCCCTGTCCCACGCCAGCAGAGGCAGGGATGGAGGGACCAAGCGTCAGCGTGTGTCCCGGAACATCCAACGCCGCACCCGCCAGCACGTCGCCAAGCATCCACGATACCGTGGTGGTCATGTAGGTGGCGTAGCCGCGGTTCCAAAGGTTCTGCGTCCACATATAGCCCTGTCGCAGATCGACCAGCATGGTGTGCTCCAGAATTTCCAAGCCGTCCTCAAGGTATCCTGCCTGCATGGCAGCCATGCCGCCGTAGCTGTCAAGATAGAAGGGCCAGCAGCGGGAGCCGGGGTTGTCCATGTCCTGCTCGGTGCGAAGGTTGTAGACCTTGGGCGCGTAGTAGTCGTTGCTCTTTTGCACCGAGGTCCGCAAAAAGACCTCCATGTGCGAGACGAATTGATCAAAGGGCAGCACGTCGCCCATTCCAAGAAGACGGCTCATATACTGTCCCGCCATGGCACCTGAGAACATGGTGTCGTTCTTGGCGCTGCCGCTCTTGCCGTCCGAGGTGATAAATGCGTAATCGCTGCCGAAGGCGTAAAAACCACCGTACCCCAGCGAGGACTGCCAGTCGTCGTAGAGCACCTGCACATCGGCGGATGTGCGCTCGTACTGCGCCAGGTAGTCAGCCGCCAAGGCACCGTCGCCCATCAGCGTTGCCCATTTTGCACCAAGACGCAGCATGCATAGCCAAACGGTTCCCGAGTAGATCATGATTTGCGGATGGGAATAATCGTCGTAGGTGGTGTTGTAGTTGGGAATGGCGGTGCCACCTTGGCATTTGCTCTTGATAAATGCCATCGAGGTTTTCATGACGTCATAGTACTGTCGCAGATAGGTGTCGTCACCCGTTTGAGCGTAGTAGTTCCACATCTGCATCATCCAGGAGCCGGTGTTGTCAGTCATGCTGCCGGCAGGAGTGGGATTTGCAGTGTGCGCAGGGTCGTTGTCCGCCATGCCGTAGTAATAGTGCACGTCAAAGTGCTGAATTTCGCCTGAGGCCCCCGTGACGTTGGCGTACTGCAAATTTTCCGTCAGGTTGAGCGATGGGAACAGCTTTTCGTAAAAGGCGTAGGAGCTCATTTTCTGATCCATGGTGCCGCCATAGCCGCCCATCTCACCCTCCAGCGTCGAGAAATTGCCCTTTTTGTTGAGCACGCCGTTGGAATAGAGGGTATATCCGCTGTTGATCTGCTTGAAGACCAGCCAGTCGGGCAGAGAAGAGGAAAGCAGCGGGGAGTGCCAATCGTCAATCCCTTGCTTGACTTCCTCACGCACGCCAAGCGCGTAGGCTGTCAGCGCTTCGATGGTCGAGAAACGGTTGTGATAGTATTTGTTATAATCGCACTGCGCAAAGCGGTACATATCCGCATACTGCGCCTCACTGATCTCGGGCATGAACCAGGAAACGGCAAAGCGCACCGTGACGCTCTGTCCGGCATCGACGGTGGTCGAGATGGCGACCGCGCTGCCGGCCTCGGCCTTGCGGCTGCCGTCCGTGGGCGAGGAAAGAGCAACCTCGCTCTCGCTGTAGCTCTCCAGCTTGCCGCTCTCGGTGTAGCCCTTCAGTGCACCGCTGTCCTTGACCTCAAAGGCGGGTAGGATGGTGACCGTGGTGCCCTCGCTCTGCTCGGCGAGCAGCATAAAGGCGTTATTATAGTTTTGGAAGGTAGCGCGCTGAGGGAGAATTTGCTCCTTGGCGTATTGCTTGACACCGACGTAGTCCCTGTCGCCGACGCTGAGCGTGATGCCCTTGGCATAGGTGGCAGGGGTTGGCATATCGTGCCATTCGCTGCTCTCGCCGTCGTACTGGGTGATGGTTTCGTTTTCGTTATCGCGGATGCCGCGGCCGATCAGGTCTCCCCAGGTGAGCAGCGCACTCATGGTCTTCGGCGCTGTGCCATCGTTGGTCAGCGTGACCTCGTAATGTACCACGGGCAACGCGCTGTCGGCAACATTCTGTGCAACCGCGCCGGAATAAGCCGAGAAGCCCATGTTGGCAACACCTGCGCGGTGGTTCTCAAAGGAGAGCGAGACGGTGGGCCAAAGACCGGTGTAGTAGCTGTCTGCGTAGCCCTTCATGCCGTATACGGTATCACTATCGCGCTGCAGACGGGCGGCAGTCTTACCGTCGTGGACGGCGACGATCATGCCGTCCGGGCGATCAGTGAAGGACTTATGGATGTTGTTGACACAACAGCGGGTCAGATGCCCGGTGGGGGCAATTTCGTAGTAGCCGACGCCGATGCCGCCAAGGGCAACGCCGGACGGGCCGGGTAGGTTTTTGATGTTCATATAATCGACCTCCTCTTGATTTTTGATGTTGGCGGCCGCTGCCGGGAGCGGAGACGCTACGGGCAGAAGCAGCGCAAGGGTGAGCAGCAGACACAGGCAGAGCGTGGCTCGGGATTTTTTGACGGGGATCATGTGGCGCCTCCTATGATATGGGATATATACATTATATGGTATTTTTATGTGCTTTTCAAGTCGTGTTTTGACAAAAAATCGGACAATATTTGTGTTTGCAGGGGCGGTAATCATTTCGGATGCGGCGACTATATGTATCCCATAGCATTTTGCAAAAGCAGAACGCTATGGGTGCTTTTTATTCAACGGCGGCAAAGCAGAGCGCTTTGCCTATGGCGCTTTATCCGATCTGCGTGATGACAAGATGCGCGGATACGGGGCGAGTTCCACCTGCCAGGGGCGTGATGGTCAGCGCCGCAGCGTTGCCGGCCGGATTGCGGACGGTGAGAACCGAGTTGACCGCCGTGGTGTTGACCACAGCCATTCCCACGATTTGCGAGGTGCCCGTAGCGCGACCTGCGACGGTGTAGGCTAAATCCTGACCGTTCAAGGTCAGCATCAGCTGTCCCGCCTCGGTGACGCTGACCTGAAACAGAATCTGATACGTGCCGATAGGCCCGAGATTGAAGGAGGACGAGCCGAGACGACCAATGTTCGTGTTGGCAATCGGACCGTTCCGTGGAAAGCTGACATCAGTTCCAGGCGCTACCGTGGCTGAGTTGTCGGACGGCATCAGAGCGTAAAAGTCTGCATAGCTGAGCACGCCTCCGGGGATTCCCTGAGGACCTTGCGCGCCCGTATCACCGACCGGGCCTTGTGGGCCTACCGGACCCTGCGCGCCTGCAGGCCCCGTTGCACCCGTCGGCCCTTGCGGACCGATCGGTCCTGCATCACCTTGCGGCCCCTGCGGCCCTGCTGGCCCTTGCGGACCTGTGGGACCTTGAGCGCCTACCGGACCTTGCGGACCGGCAGGACCCATATCACCCGCGGGACCCTGTGGACCGATGGGACCTTGCGGACCTGCGGGACCGCTTTCGCCGGCCGGACCCTGCGGACCGGCAGGACCGGTGTCACCGGCAGGCCCCTGTGCTCCTTGAGGACCCTGCGGACCAATCGGACCGACCGCACCTGTGGGGCCTTCGGGTCCTGCAGGACCTGCATCTCCCTGGGGACCCTGCGCACCGATGGGCCCTTGCGGACCTTGTGCTCCTGCAGGTCCCTGCGGACCGGGTAATCCGGTCTCTCCCCGTTGCCCTTGAGGGCCGCGCGGCCCTACTGGACCCATAGGGCCTTGTGCACCCGTCGCACCTCTTGGCCCCTGAGGCCCTTGCGGACCGATGGGACCTCTCGGACCCTCGGGACCCTGTGGACCTGTAGGACCGGGAGGGCAGATGACACACGGATTTTTATTTTCATCGTGACAATCGTCACAGTCATTGCAGCAGGGCTGCTGATTGCAATTGTTCTGGCAACCGTTCTGACAGTTGTTGCAGTAACGGTCGCTCGTGCTTCGCGTAAATGGATTTTGTCTGTTCATACATTGACCTCCTTTGTCAAATTTGGTGAAGCACCATTACATGATATGTCGATTTTTGACGAACAGATACTCATCCGCTAATGATGATACTGAGTGTAGTCGACCTTGGATGCAAGTGTTCCGGTCTAGCGTCCCGTTCAGGAGAAATAATAAGCCACTTGCTTGAAAAGTTCATGGAAATATGATATAATATTCTCATGAAAATTAAATTTGCAGGAGCGTATATGAGCGAAGTAAGAGTATTAAAGCCAGAGGAACTTGGCCTGACCGATACAGTACAAAAATTTGAGGACGGTTTGCGCACCGAGCCGAAATCCGGCAGCTATGAATGGTGGTACTTTGATTCCAAATATCCCGATGGCTCAAGCATCGTTATCGTTTTTTATACCAAGCACGTAACGTCCTTTGCCAAGAAGTTCAAGCCGTTTGTGTCGCTCAATTATATCAACCCGAACGGTAAGGAGCTGAGGACTGAGCTGTGGAGCGATGACTATTCATTCTCCAAAGACGGCGAGATTTTAACAGGTGATGCCTATAAGCACCTGAGCTTTTCTGTGATATAATACCTATATCTGAGAAAGAGAGGTAATGCTCAAATGGAATTCAAATGGCTAAATGAAAGCACGATCAGAAAAAACGGTGACAGAATTGAAATCGATGCTCCTGCGCAGACGGATTTTTTCTGCGGAAGCATCGATGACTGTGAGGAAGGAATTCTTCCGGAATCCCTTTGCAACGCGCCATATTATTATACCGAGGTGGAGGGAGATTTATCAAGCATATGTCTGCACAACAAAATTATAAAAAAACGCTGATCGCTTGCTATCTTGGCTTCATCACCCAAGCCATCTCCGCAAACTTTGCACCGCTCTTGTTTTTGACGTTCAAGGATACCTACGGAATATCCTTCGAAATGATCGCGCTTGTTCCGCTGGTATTTTACCTGACACAATTGCTCGTTGACTTGGTGGCGGTGAAATTTGCCGACATGATTGGATACCGTACCTGCGTTGTAGCTTCGCAAGTGGTTTCCGCTCTCGGTCTTGTTCTCATGGCCTTTTTGCCGGAGATTCTGCCGGATCCTTTTGTCGGTATTCTGATTTCGGTCGTCTTTTACGCGGTGGGAAGCGGTCTTATTGAAGTCTTGCTGAGCCCCATCGTGGAAGCCTGCCCGTTTGAAAACAAAGCGGGGGTGATGAGTCTTTTGCACTCGTTTTACTGTTGGGGCGCTGTTGGCGTAATCCTGGGATCGACCCTCTTTTTCACCATATTCGGCATGGCGTATTGGCAGATCCTTACCATCATCTGGGCAGTCGTACCGTTACTGAATATCTTCAATTTTCTCTCCTGTCCAATAGAGAGACTTGTAGAGGACGGAGAAGGATTGCGTATCGGTCAGCTGCTCAGACTTCCGTTGTTTTTACTCATGATCGTGCTTATGATATGCGTAGGCGCGTCCGAGGCAACCATGGCTCAATGGGCATCCGCCTTTACGGAATCGGCGCTTGGCGTTTCCAAAACCGTGGGGGATTTAGCCGGTCCGTGCCTCTTTGCTGTTTTTATGGGACTTTCCCGTATGTTTTACGGAAAGAAAAGTGAGAAGCTCGACTTGACTAAGGTGATGCTGGGGTGTGGCTCACTGTGCGTGGTATGCTACCTGTTGGCAGCTTTGTCACCGATTCCAATGATAGGCCTTGTCGGTTGCGCTCTTTGCGGATTGTCGGTTGGAATTATGTGGCCGGGAACGATCAGTATTTCTTCTCAAAAATGTCCGAGGGGTGGAACTGCAATGTTTGCTTTTTTGGCTTTAGCAGGAGATTTGGGAGCGGCTGTGGGTCCCACTATGGTTGGCTCAATTGCGGATGCCGTAGGAGGCAATCTCAAAACAGGATTGCTTTTTGCCACCGTATTTCCAATCGTGATGATTGTTGGATTGATTGTGCTGATAAAGAAATTTAGGAATAATAATCATTGAATTGGTTAAATAAAATAATCAATACATTCCAATTTATTGAAATGATAAAGAGCGAGGGCTGACGGAATCAATCGTCAGCCCTCAAAATTTGCACGGGAGGAAGAAAAAAAAGCTTTGGGAATTGCTTCCCCAAGCTAAATTTGGTACGAGTGTTCATAACGAAACTATTCAAAATACTTTGCTTTACGGCATTCAAAACATATTCTAATCGTGCCTTGCCTATAAAAAACAGATAACGAAAGGAATATGATTATGGAAAAGTACATCACTAAAAACGGCATCAAATA
>JAFTSR010000036.1 GCA_017467225.1 Clostridia bacterium
CTGGCTGCCGGAGAATGGTTTTTCGCGCACGACCGCGCCCGTTATCAGCCCCTCTTCTGCGCTGCCTGCGAGCAGAGCGAGAAGCTGTACGCCTTGCCCTATCAACACGGTAGCGTGTTGATCAGCGGCGCTTTGGCTGCCGACACCGGCCTGCTCCTGGCGTTCCTGTTCCCCAAAAGCCCTGTGCGGATTTTGCGCCTGTTGGCGCGTTGCTTTTCCGGGGTAGTCAATTTGCATGCATTCGGAGAAGAGGCTGTCACTGCAACGCAAGCCTCCCTGCGGCAGGAGGACGAAGTTGCACACGATGCCCTGCAATGCATTTCCTGGAACCACCTGCGCTTATGCCGCATGGCAAAAACCGACGCAACGCCACACACCCAGGATGAGCTGATGCGCTTTGCCTGTGCGTATCAGAGTACCGTTTTCAGCATGTTCGGTCAGCCGACACCACAAGCGTCGCCCGAGCCGATTCCGCCCTTCCCCTGCGAGGGCTCCGTCAATGGCGCGGCGTTGACAGCCATCACGCTATGTATGGCGCTTGCTCTGCATCACTACCCAACCAATCACGGCGCGCCCACGGTGCAGATGGTTCCAGACGACGGACGCCTATACCCACAATTCCTGATCACCGTCACACACTCTTGTGGACGCGATGCCGCAAGTGCGCACGAGGCCGCCTGGACGCATGCCGCACGCATTGCCCTGCAGCACGGCATGCCCTTTGAATGGGAGCGGTTACCGCTGCACGCAACCGCGGAGCAGATTCTCGTCCGCTTCACGCCGTTTTGTCCCGCCCGAAATGAGCTGTACACGCTGCGCTCCCGGATACACCTTGACTGACCGATCCGAGCACGGGGCTTATTTGTCAAGTTTCTCTTGACATCTTCTGAAAAATATGCTATACTATCCTTCTCCGCTTGCAGCCGCAGGCGGTGAATTTTCGCAGAAATCATCAAAGAGCAGAGGGTAATGTATGGGCTTTTTTGAATTATTCTCGATTGGCGTCGGCTTGTCCATGGACGCCGTTTCGGTCGCCGTTTGCAAGGGCTTGCAAATGAAGCGCATCCGCTGGGGACAGACGCTGATCATCGCGCTGTTTTTCGGCGGCTTTCAGGCGCTGATGCCGCTGATCGGCTGGCTCCTGGGAAAGCAATTTGAGCAATACATCATCGCAATCGATCATTGGGTTGCCTTTATTTTACTGCTGTTGATCGGCGGCAAGATGATTCTGGATGCCATCAAGGAGCGCCGGGAATCCCCCTGCCCCTGTGAGGCCGAGCAGCAAGAGGCGCCTGACCGCCTTGCGATCGGTCAGCTGGCGCTGATGGCCATTGCCACCAGCATCGACGCGCTGGCGATCGGCATCACGCTCGCCTTTTTGCAGGTCAACATCTGGCTTGCGATTGCCACCATTGGCATCACAACCTTTGTGCTTTCCATCTTCGGTGTTCTGATCGGCAACGTCTTCGGCACGAAATATCAAACCAAGGCCGCCATTGCGGGCGGCGC
>JAFTSR010000037.1 GCA_017467225.1 Clostridia bacterium
GCTCCACGTCGTAGTAATCGTTGACCAGCGTCCCCAGGTCAAAACGAATGCCGCGAGGCGTCTCAACCCCCGCCGCCGCGACCAGCTCACAGCGACGCACGGGCAAAACTCTCTTGCGCTCAAGGACGGAAAAGGCGCGATTGATCGCCTCGGGCATGCGCACGAGATAGTATCCGTAGGTGTCGTCCCCCGCGCGGTCAACGATATTGTCGTGCGCGATCTCCTCGCTTGTGTTGACGAACATCAATGAGAGAGCCTGCGCCTTAATGTCTCCTAATTTCATATATTTCTCCTTTCCGGTAGGGGCTGGCGCCCTCGACAGCCCGTTCATGACCGTCACCGCCGCCCTATCTCAAAAGGAGGGCCCACAATTCACTTGTAAGCCCTCCTCCGTCATTCAGTTTTAGGGCATCTTGAGCGCCATCACGCCCACGCCCGCAGCACTGGCTGCAAGGATCACCTTGCCCTTGTCAGGACCGCTGACGTTCTTGAAGCGACCGCTCTCCAGCGCCAGCGTCGCCATCGCATTGCCTGCAAGCTCGACCGTCAGATCGCACACGCCCTGGATGCCGTTGCCGGCCTTGACTGTCACGGTCGCGGTCGAACTCGTTTCGTTCAGCAGCATGATCATCATCTTGTCGTCACGGCCCGAGTAGTCGATCTCGGCACCGTCCGCCGCGTCGATCGCAGCGCCATCCTCCATATCGAAGGAATACGCCTCGTTGTATTTGTCCATCTCATGAACGGGAATTACAGTTCTTGCCATACTTCATGCCCTCCTTATCAGTATGTAACGTTGAGATTGAGAATCTCTTTGGGACGTGCCACGCAACCGTCGAACAGCTGATAGCCCTTGACGGCATCGGCAAACATCCTCTCCGGTCTGTACGCCTCGACGTGAGTCAGAGGATTGACAAACGCGATGGCTCTTTTGGTTCGTGCCATGATATTGTCAACGGCACCGTTATCCGTCTTGTGAGTGTTGTTCGTTTCCTTCAGAATCAGCCCGTTATAACGACCGATGATGTTCGTTTTCAACTCATCGTGGTTGTTCGTATCGAGCTGAATGTACGCACGACGGAACAACGTTGCAAAGTCGGGAGAAACGTCTACCACGACCTCGGTGTTTCTTTTAACGTTGTTCTTGCGCAACTTCGTTGCCACAAGGTCCAACGCGTGCAGGACGTTGATCTCACCCTCACCCGCGGTACCAGCGACCACTTTCAAGGGCTGTTCAAAGACCTTTTGTACCGACTTGTCCACGGCGAAGGACGCAATGTACTGATCGATCACGCAGGCCATCTCTTCGGCCGACTCCTGACGAAGCGTTTCCATCACGCCCGGAATGGCCTGTGCCTTGTCGATGTCGCCTACCTTGAAGTTAAAGTAGCAGAGCTGCTTGATAGGCAACGTGATGGAGGTATCCTCAATCTCCTCAGGAGCGGCGATCTCACCGCTGGCGTTCTTTCGATCCATTGTGTAAACGGTGGGCTTGCCGACACCGTAGATACGAACGCTGTCGCCCTGCTGCGAAACCTTTCCCTCGTACTTTCTGTTGCAGTCTTCCAAGAATACGCAAAGACGCTCCAGGTCTCTCTCAATGCCCTCCGCCCACAGCGTAGGGATAAAATTGTTGTAAGCCATAAATGGTTATCCTTTCCTTTCTGTTGATTTTATTTCCAGTATTTTATGTCGCGGCAGATCTTGTCGTAATTCGCCTTGATCTCTTCCTTCGACATGGCCCTGACCATCTCGGGTGTGTAGCGGGTGACTTGCGTCGAAGCCTCCCCCTTCGCCGTCCCCGGGCTCGCCTTGGCGTTGGCTTGCATCTGAGCGGCCATCTCGCGCGCCCTCTGCTCCACCCTTGCGTCCTCGGCAGCCTTGGCCGCGGCATAGGCGTCGTAAACGGCATAGATGCTGCCATCCTTGCCGACGCGCCCCTTGGCATACGCCATAAACTCAGCATCGTTCATCATGGATTGCATGCTCACGTCAGGATATTTCTCGCGAAAAGCACTCACGTCGCGCTCGTGAGCCGCCCTTCTTTCGGCCTCGTCGGTGCGCTTCTGCTCTTCCTCGGCCGCCTTCTGTGCTCTTTCTCTTTCCATGATCGTGTGATACTTGGCGTAATCGCCCACAGGATCGCCGCCACGGGCCTTGATCTCGCGCATGGTCAGATACTGCTTGACGTCCTCCGAGTCCTTCATCTCCTCGCCGGTGTAAGGATTGATGCCCCCCAGCGTCTCAATGATGGTCTGCTCGCGCACTCTCTGCAGCTCCTCCCGGCGCTCCGACTCGCGTCGCTTGATGGCGTTGATCGCCCTCTCGCCCTCGCTCTGAGGCGCTGCCTTCCCCTCGGGATCCGTCGACTGTTCTGCCGGCGCACCTGCCTGATCGGCACCCTCGCCGCCCTCGCCGTCTCCCTCGGAAA
>JAFTSR010000003.1 GCA_017467225.1 Clostridia bacterium
ATTCCGATTGCACAATATCTTCAAAAAGTGGCAGACATTCCGTACTCAACGCTTGGCGAATACGTTGATATGTACGGCTATGGGACAAAGACAGATGTTGTTATCAACGGAAAGACAATTGAGGTGCTACCTCTTGCACACCCAAGACAAATTGGAGCAGTGGGCGCTCAGAGTGAAAAGTGGTTTTTAGCACACAAAGAGTGGGAAAAGCAACAGTAAAATATACCTTTTGTCGTTACACCCCCCGTTTTTGGCATAAAAATATACCTTTTGGTCTTATGACCCATGTTGAATACGTCGTGTCTCTGACACGCAACTAACACCGGAGGTTTTACTTCATCATGACCATCGCAGGACAAATCATGGGGTGGCTGGCCGCCCTGATCACCTTTTTATCGTATCAATGCAAGGAGCACAAAAAGCTGCTCGTCGTTCAGACGCTGTCCACCCTGAGCATTTGCATCAGCTACCTCTTGCTGGGTGCATGGTCGGGCATGTTGCTCAACGTAGTATGCATTATCCGAAATTTCATTATATACCGAAAAGATATCAAGATTTTTTCCTATTCCTTCTGGCCGTACGTACTGGCTGCCCTGATGGGTGTCATGGGCGCTTTGTCCTGGCAGGGTCCGATGTCTCTTCTGGTCATTGTGGCGCTGGCCGCCAACACGCTGTTTTTGTATTTCCCGAACGTTCAGAATTTAAGAAAAAGCATTGTCATCACATCGACCATGGTGCTGATCTACAACGCGTATTTTTCCGTATGGGGCGGCGTGTTCAATGAGGCAATTGCCATCTCTTCTTCGATCATCGGTATTTACAGATACAGAAACGCAAAGCAGTAACTGCGGATCCACAGCGAAGTGAAAAAAGGAAAGGAGCGGGCCATGGCTCTCGAATTCAGAAAACTCAACGAGGAAGATATTGACGAAATTACCGCATACAAGCAGGAATTTATCGACTGCAACAGCGGCATGGACGGCACGGGCGTGCTATGTGAATGCGATGCCAGGGAGTGGCTTTTGACCAACCGCGTCATGGAAACCACGACCAATCCGCAGTACATCCGCTATTTGCAATACGGATTGTTTTCGGACGGCAGGCTGCTGGGGCTGTTGCAGATCCGGCTTGAGCTCAAGGGCTATCTGATCAATTTCGGCGGACACATCGGCTATTGTGTGCGTCCGAGTGAGCGCAGACGCGGCTATGCCAAAGCCATGCTCAAGGCCGCCTTGGATATCTGCCGCGACGTGGGGCTGGACAAGGTTCTGATCACCTGCCTTGAGGACAACGTGGGCAGCGCCAGAACGATTGAAAGCTGCGGCGGTGTCTTTGAAAAGACCGTCTACGATGACGTGAATTACAAGGCGAACATGAAGCGATATTGGATCACGCTATAAAGGAGCCAACCATGAAAGACACAAACGACACCATTTTTTCTCCGCAAACCGAGATTTTGCACGTCACGGTGACGGAGCAATACTGCCGCGTGGACGCGGTGGGCACACGCTCCTTTCGCAACGTCAAGACCTTTGCCATTCACGTGCGCGACGATTTTGGCAACGAGCGCAAGATCGAGCTGCCTGAGGAGCTGTACGACGCCTTTGAGGTCGGCCAGGTCGGCACGCTGACGCTGGTGGACGACGAGGTTTACAGCTTTGAGCTGGACGGCGACGATGGCGACGGCGAGGACGCGCTGCCTTACTCGCCTGATATTCTCTGACACACACCGGGATTTGAGGTGCTTCATCATGAAACTGTTTCTCTCCGCTCTGACCAAATTTATCGCCGGGCTGCTGCTTGTCGGCGTCCTCTTGTTTTGGCCGGCCGGCACGTTTGCCTATGCCGGCGCATGGCGTTTTTTGGCGCTTCTGTTTATCCCCATGCTGATCATGGGCACAGTTCTCTTGATCAAATCCCCGGCGCTGCTTAGAAAGCGGCTGGACGGTAAAGAAAAGCAAGCCGCGCAAAAGGGCGTGCTGGCGCTCTCGGGACTGATGTTCCCCGCCGGCTTTGTCGTCAGCGCGCTGGATTTCCGCCAGTCTTGGTCGACGGTTCCCATGTGGGCGGTGATTGCCGCCTCGGTCGCCTTTCTTATTGGCTACGCCATGTACGCCGAGGTCATGCGTGAGAACGCCTATCTCTCCCGCACAATCGAGGTGCAGGAAAACCAAACCGTCATCTCTACCGGGCTTTACGGCGTGGTGCGCCACCCGATGTACGCAGCGACGCTACTCATGTTCCTGCCGCTGCCTCTCATCCTCGGCTCCTTCTGGGGACTTTGCGCCTTCTCTCTCTATCCTGTCATTCTGATCATCCGCATCCTGGACGAGGAAGCCGTGCTGCGCGGCGGACTTGACGGGTATGAGGAATACACAAAAAAAGTGAAATACCGACTGATTCCGTTTATCTGGTGAGGAAGTACCATGTACAAACAAAATAAATGTGCCCGTGACATCCTCTCGCTGCAGGACAGCGAGGGTAAATGGGGATACTTTCACACGCACTACGCGGACAACCCGACACCCTACACCACGGAGGGCGCGCTGCGCCGCCTCGAAGTCCTGGGCTACACCATGGAGGATGATTGCATCCAAAGGGCGGTTGCCTATATGAGCGATTGCCTGTCGGGTGTCAAACAAATTCCGGACAAAGCAGAGAAGAACGTGGACTGGAGCGTCTTCGTCTCGCTGATGCTGGCTGCGCGTATCCGCTGCTTTACAAAAGACAATCCTGCCGCCAATGCCACAGCCCAAGCATGGGCGAATATCGTCACGCGCGCCTTTGCTACGCAGGCATACGATGATCATGCATATCAGCAAGCCTACCGTGAGGCTTTTAGAAGCCTTCCCCGGGGTGGTCGCTTGCTCGACCTTTCGCAATTTTACATCATTTCCGTCATCAACGGCTACCTGGATGAAAAAACCGAAAAGAGCCTGCTTGCATACGTCATCGACAAGCCCGACGGCATATATTACACGTATGAAAACCACATCGGCACGCTTCCGCGCGATTTTGCCGGTCGGGATGCCTCTCGCTATCTCGGCTGTATCGAGCTACTTGCCGAATATCCCTATGCCAAGCATGAGCTGCAGTTTGTCGCGCACTGGCTCAAGCAGAACCAAAATGCAAGCGGTGGCTGGGATATGGGCGCGCGCGCCAAGGACGGCGTATATTTCCCTCTCTCCGACAACTGGCGCACCGACGCGCTCCGAGAGTCTGACTGCACGTACCGAATTTCACGGCTGCTTTCCAAGCTTCTTTTGCCATAACACACAGAAAAAGGAGACCCCCCATGACCCCCATCATTTGTCTGACACCCTCGGTGAGCGACGAACTCGACACCACGGTCAACTCTACCTACGTACACGCGCTGGTCAGTGCCGGCGCGCTCCCCTATCCTCTGCCGCTTCTTGAGGATGACGCACTATTGCAGCGCGTGGTCGACATGTGCGATGGCTTTGTCTTCTCGGGCGGCGGCGACGTCAATCCTCACCGCTACGGCGAGGAAATCAAGCCCACCTGTGGCAGCATCACCGAGGCGCGAGACGATCTGGAGCTGCGTCTGTTCCAAAAGGCGTTTGCGGCAGGCAAGCCGATGATCGGCATTTGCCGCGGTGCCCAGGTGCTCAACGTAGCGCTTGGCGGCACGCTGCACCAGGACATTCCCTCCGAGATCGAGACCACCATTGCACACCGTCAGGCGGAGCCCAAGTTTGCCATGTCGCACGAGGTGCGCGTTCTTGCCGACACGCCGCTCTACGCGCTGACGGACGGTCATGATCGCCTGCGCGTCAACAGCTTCCATCACCAGTCGGTCAAGGCGTTGGCGCCGGGTCTTGTTCCCATGGCGTACGCCGATGACGGCGTGCTGGAGGCGGCTTATCTGGACGACCCGCGCTATCTGCGCATCTACCAGTGGCACCCGGAGCGTTTGGTCGACGCATGTCCCTGTAACCGCGCTATTTTCGATGAATTTATCGCCGCCTGCCACAAGCCGTAACGCTGCACCGGCTTTACATACGGAGCTTACATGAAAAACAAAAACTTACTTGGAAATCTACTGCTCATCCTGACCGCGATCATCTGGGGCACGGCGTTCGTCAGCCAGCGCGTCGGCATGGAGAGCATCGAGCCTATGACCTTCAACGCCGCCCGCTATGGTCTCGGCACGGTGGCGGTGAGTCTGGTTGCCCTGATCAGCTCGGCAAAAAAACGTTCCCTGCCCGACCCTCGCACCCCCGACGAGCGCAAAAAGGTGCAAAGATGCACGCTTTTTGGGGGGCTTGGCTGCGGCTTTTTCCTGGCGGTCGGCGGCTTCTTTCAGCAAGCCGGACTGGTCTACTCCACAGCCGGCAAGGCCGGGTTTATCACAGCGCAGTACATGCTGCTGGTTCCCATTGCGAATTTTCTGCTGTTCAAAAAGAAAAACACACTGCAGGTGTGGCTTGCCGTGCTGATCGGTGTAGTGGGCATGTACCTGCTTTGCGTTACCGAGGACTTCGGACTCGCTTACAGCGATCTGTTGCTCCTTATGTGTGCCTTTATGTTTTGCGGGCACATCATTTGCTGTGACCATTTTGTCGAGCATGCCGATCCCGTGTGGATGTCCGCCATTCAGTTTGCCGTTGCCACGGCGATGTCCACCGTTGCGGCATTCATCGCGGAGGACCCAAGCTGGGACAAGCTGCTCTCTGCCGCCATTCCCATTCTTTACTGCGGTCTGATCTCAGGCGGTATCGGCTATACGCTGCAGATCGTGGCGCAAAAGATGACCGACCCCGCCATTGCCTCGCTGCTCATGAGCCTGGAGTCGGTGTTCGCGGTCATCGCCGGTGCGCTGTTTTTGCAGGAGCGCATGAGCGCGCGCGAGCTTGCCGGATGCGCCGTCATGTTTGCCGCCATCGTGCTGGTGCAGATTCCGATGCCGTGCAATAAAAAGAAAAAATATTAAGCATACCGAACGACTTCGACGGAAAATCTTCCCCTCCGCCGGAGACCCTGCTTCAGCTATGCTGAAGTGGGTCATCCTTGAGCGCAGCGAAGGATCCCGGCGGATAATTTGAAAAAGGAATTTCCACCCACATGTACTACGTTTACATACTCACCAACAAGGCCAATCGTGTTTTGTACATTGGTGTCACAAACGATTTGAAACGACGCTTATACGAACACAAAAACGAACTTGTTGATGGTTTTACCAAGCGTTATCACGTTCACAAGTTGGTACACTACGAAAGTTTCAGAAGCATCAACGATGCCATTGCACGCGAAAAAAGGCTGAAAGGGCTTTTACGCTCACGCAAGGACGAAATCATCTCTCAAGCAAACCCTTTATGGGAAGATTTGGGGCAAAAATTTTTTCCACAGCTGTGTGGGGACTGATTATCGCCCGAGATCCTTCGCTTCGCTCAAGGATGACACCTGCGGTGTCCGGGCGAGGGATTGGCAGATTTGATCCACGCGTAGCTCACTTGAAAAATTCCATGGACACAGCGCCGCTATTCTCCCTACCGGAGACCCAGCTTTGACTTTGCCAAAACCGGTCATCCTTGAGCGCAGTGAATAATCCAAGCGAACGCACAACACCTATTCCACCTTCATTTTTCACACACAAAAGGACTCCCATGAAACAAACCATCAAATCCGCACTGCTCTCAACGCTCCCCGTTCTGACGGGGTATTTGGTGCTCGGCTTCGGCTTTGGCATTGTTCTGCGCGCGGCGGGCGGTTCCATTCTGCTGGCAGCGGCCATGAGCACGCTGATCTACGCCGGCTCCATGCAATACGTTGCCATCAGTCTTTTGTCCGGCGGTGCCTCGCTGATCACAGCCGCGCTGACCACGCTGATGGTCAACGCCCGTCACATCTTTTACGGCATTTCCATGCTCGACAAATATAAGCAAACCGGTGCGCGCAAGCCGTATCTCATCTTCGCTCTGACCGATGAGACCTACTCCCTGGTCTGCACCGACACGCTGCCCGTCCCCAAGGAACGGCGAAAGGACTACTATCTGCTGGTCTCCCTTTTCAACCATCTGTACTGGATCAGCGGCTCCCTTCTCGGTGCTGTGGTCGGCTCACTCATCTCATTTAACACCAAGGGCATCGACTTCGCGCTGACGGCGCTGTTTGTCACCGTGTTCTGGGATCAATGGCTGAGCAGCAAAAAGCACGCGCCTGCACTGATCGGCGTGGGAGCATCGGTGCTTTGCCTGCTCATCTTCGGCGCGGACAGCTTTCTCATCCCTGCCATGCTGCTGATCGCGTTGCTTCTGCTGCTTGTGCAAAAGGAGGCTGCCCATGAATAACCTCTACACCTGGGGCATGGTCGCCGTGATTGCCGCGGTGACAGCGCTGACCCGCTTTTTTCCCTTTCTCGTCTTCCGTGGTGGCAGAAAAACGCCGGCTTGGATCGAGCGCCTGGGTCGTTCTCTGCCTTACGCCATGATGGGCATGCTGGTCGTCTATTGTCTGAAGGACATCTCCTTTGCCGCGCTTGGCGGCTTTGTGCCTGCCCTCCTCTCCTGCGCGGTCGTCACGCTTCTGCATCTGTGGCGCCGCAGCACCCTTCTGTCTATCATCGGAGGAACCGTAACGTATATGCTGCTGGTTCAATTCGTTTTCATTTAAGAAAGGAACTGTCATGTTAATCGATCTTCACGCCCACACACAGGGCATCAGCTGGTGCTGTCGCCAGCCCGCGCCCGTCATTCTTCGCACCGCACGCGAGCACGGCATGGACGGCATCGTGCTGACCAACCACTATCAAAAATGCTATTTGACCGACGGACTGACGGCTGCCGAGTTTGCCGCCAACTACGTCAAGGAATATCACTACACACGCGCGTGCGGCGAGGAGATCGGCTTTCCCGTCTTTTTCGGCATTGAGGTCACCATGGAGCGCCACGGCGGCGTGCATATGCTGATCTATGGCGTGGAGGAGGATTTCCCGTTGCACTACCCCGATCTGTTTGACATGACGCAAACGGAGCTTTACCGGCTGGTCAAGGCGCACGGCGGCACCATGGTGCAGGCGCACCCTTACCGCCAGAACATTGACAGACTGCTGGACGTCGCCTACCTTGACGGCATTGAGATCAACTGCCATCCCGTCTACGAGGGCACGCACGAGGCCGCGCTGACCGAAATTGCACGCGCCAACGAGCTGCTGCTCACCGCAGGCGGCGATTATCATGCGGACATTCACCGCGCTACGTGCGGTGTGTACGTGCCGGATGAAGTCAAAAGCAGCCGCGATATTTGCGATTATCTGTATGCGGCCGACGAGGTTCGCCTGTGCATCCAGGAGGTGCATGAGCGCACCACGTACGAGCTGCGCTACCGCCGCCACGACGCGGACTACATCATCCGTCCGATCACACCCGCCGATAATGCTGCCGTGGAGCGCGTTATCCGCGACTGCCTGATCGAATACGGCGGCAATCACGAGGGCACGGCCTGGGCTGACCCCTACCTCGGTCGCTTCTCCGAGGTCTACGCCAAGGAAGGTCGCGCCTACTGGGTGGCCGTTGACCGCGACGGCCATGTGGTCGCCGGCGTTGGCATCGGCGAGATGGAGGGCGAGGACGGTGTCTGCGAGCTGCAAAAAATGTACAGCATCCCTGCCGTGCGCGGCACTGGCATCGCCGCCCGATTGCTTGCCGTCGCGCTGGACTTTGCGTGGCGCAAAAAATACCGTCAATGCTATCTGGAAACACTGGATAACATGTATGAGGCACAACGCTTCTACGAAAAGCACGGCTTTGTCCGCACCGATCGCATCTTCGGTGCCACGGGACATTATGCGTGCGAGGTGAAATATATCAAGGAAATTGGAAAATGAAAAAACTACTGATCTTCGACGCCTACGGCACGCTGCTCTCCACGGGACGAGGACACCGTCTTTATCGGCGACTCGCCCGTGGATGACGTAATGGGTCCCAAAGCGTGCGGCATTGCCACAGTGCTGATTGATCGGAACGAAAAATATACTGCGGAGGCTCTACCGAAAGAAAAAGCACCGGATTTCCGCGTTTCCACACTGGAAGAATTGTTGCAAATTTGAGGGCTTATATTCTCCTTTTATTTCGTGATTTCTCCGCCTCGCGGGTCATCTTGAGCGTAGCCTCGCCCAAGATCCCACCTTCGCTTCGCTCGGTGCTGCTTCGCAGTTCGACTCCGCTGCGCTTCGCTCAGGGTGACTCGTTTCGGCATAGCTGAAACGGCGGGGCGAAGTCGAAACCCGAAGGGCAGCCGCACCCGCGGCTGGATCTCGCGGACAAGCTTATATCTTAACGCCTCGCGGGTCATCTTGAGCGCAGCCCCGCCCAAGACCCCACCTTCGCTTCGCTCGGTGCTGCTTCGCAGTTCGACTCCGCTGCGCTTCGCTCAGGGTGACTCGTTTCGGCATAGCCGAAACGGCGGGGCGAAGTCGAAACCCGAAGGGCAGCCGCACCCGCGGCTGGATCTCGCGGACAAGCTTATGTCTTAAGTAGCAATTCAACATGACAAGGAGATTCTTTATGTCAACCATCACCCTTCGCATCGCGCGGCCGTCTGACGCGGCGGCGCTGATCGACATCTACGCGCCGTACGTGCTGACGACGGCCATCACCTACGAATACGAGGTGCCGTCGGTGGAAAATTTCACCGCGCGGATACAAAAAACGCTGCAAACATATCCCTACATCGTGGCAGAGCGCGACGGTGAGCTGCTCGGCTACGCTTACCTTAGCACCTACATAGGTCGTGCTGCCTGCGCCTGGTCTGCCGAGGCAAGCATCTATCTGCGCTCCGATGCACACGGCTTGGGGCTGGGTCGCCGCCTGTATACCGCGCTGGAAAGTGTCGCCCGTGCGCAAAACCTGTGCAATCTCAACGCCGCCATTGCATACCCGACGGATGGTGTTGAGGATGATCACCTAACGCGAAACAGCGTGGATTTTCACGCGCATATGGGCTACACTATGGTGGGCGAATTTCACGGCTGTGGCTTCAAATTCGGTAGATGGTACAGCCTTGTCTGGATGGAAAAGCATCTGTGCGACCACTCTAACGATGCACCCCCCGCACCCGTCATTCCCTTTCCACAGCTGCCGGAAGCAGAAGTAGAAAGAATACTATGCGAGGGAAAACTTTTTTGAGAAAAAGTTGCAAGGGGCGTTGCCCCTTGACCCCACCAAGAACCTTTTTGAAAAAAGGTTCTTGGATCTCCCAAAACTTTCAGAAAATATTATTAACTCAATCTGTTACGGTTCTGTTCTAACCTCACACATCGAGAACCCATATGGGGCCCCTCCCCCATATGAAAGCATATAAAAGTCCCCCCATTGATCAAAAGTTTTGAAAGGGGCTTGGGGAAAACGATGTTTGTCGTTCACGCATGCGTGATGACGGCGTTAAGCCGTCAAGACAAACTCGAAGGTCGCTTGCGACCATCTTTTTAGCAAAAAGTTTTCCCCGGTCATTTTGAACCCAACCCAGTGGGCAGGGCCCCACGGAGATGATCGCTGCATATCCGATCAGCGCATACTGTTACAAGTCTATTTCCCCATTTTTATAAAGTTTTTTGAAAGGGGCTTGGGGAAAACTTTTTTCTCAAAAAAGTTTTCCCCGGAAACGTCTCCCCCAAAACTGAAAGGAGAACCACTATGTTCAAAGCCGTCTTGTTTGATTTCGACTACACCCTGGGCAATTCCGAGGAAGGCATTATTCTCTCCTCCAACTACGCCCTGACCCAAATGGGCTACCCCGAGGCCGAGCGCGACGCCATCCGCCGCACCATCGGGCTAACACTGCCGCATTCCTACACTGTGCTGACCGGCGACGAGAACGCCGAGCGTGCGCAGGAGTTCATGCGGCTGTTTATGCTGCGTGCTGACGATGTCATGACCGCCAATACCGTTTTGTACGACGGTGTCTTGGACATGCTGCGCGCCATCAAGGAGCGCGGGCTGGCCATCGGTATCGTCACCACCAAATACGCCTACCGCATCGAGGCCATCTTTGATAAATACCACGCGCGTGATCTGCTTGATCTGATCATCGGCGGCGACAGCGTCAAGGCCAAAAAGCCCGACCCCGAGGGCGTTTTGTATGCGCTGAACGCCTTGCAGCTGCAAAAGCACGAGGTGCTGTACGTGGGTGACAGCGTGGTCGATGCCAAGACGGCCGAGGCTGCTGCCGTTCCCTTCTGCGCTGTGCTGACGGGCACCACGCCAGCTGAGGATTTTGCACCCTATGGGGCGCTGTGCGTTGCGCCGACGGCAGTATAGGGCTGTGAGCAGCTGCTGTTTGCACAGGCAACCGCCCCCGACGGCTGCCCTTTTGTTCAAACGCAGCCGATCACCAAGGGCTGGTCATGTGACCAAAAGTTCATGGCTACCGCCAAGGACGGCACCCGGTATCTGCTGCGTATCACGCCCTTTGAAAAAAGCGAGAGTCGCGAGAATATGTTCCGCATGCAGCGTACGGCAGCCGCGCTGGACATTCCCATGTGCCGTCCCGTCAAATACGGATGCTGCGCCCAGGGTGTCTACGTGCTGCAGAGCTGGATCGACGGCGAGGACGCGCGCGATGTCATTCCGCAGCTGTCTACCGCCGAGCAATACGCCTATGGTCTTGCCGCCGGACAGATCCTGCAAAAAATCCACGCCATTCCCGCGCCCGACGATCAGCCGGATTGGGAAGAGCGGTTCAACGCCAAGATCGACCGCAAGATCGCGCGCTACGGCGAATGTCCGCTCAAATACCCAAACGACAAGCCGATCCTTGACTACATCGCTGCCAATCGCCATCTGCTGCGCGGCAGAGTGCAATGCTTCCAGCACGGCGACTATCATATCGGCAACATGATGATCGACTGCGACGGCGCGCTGCAGATCATCGACTTTGACCGCTACGACTTCGGCGACCCGTGGGAGGAATTCAACCGCATCGTTTGGGATGCGCAGGAGGCACCCGTCTTTGCCACAGGTCGTGTGGACGGCTACTTTGACGGCAATGTACCCGCCGAATTCTGGTCGCTTCTGGCGCTGTATATCGCCTCCAACACGCTGTCCTCTCTGCCCTGGGCCATCCCCTTTGGGCAGCGCGAGATCGACACCATGTGCCGCCAGGCAGAAGAAATGCTGACCTGGTACGATGATATGAAGCAGACCGTTCCCACCTGGTACACAGAGGCCAAGAAACAGCTGGAAAAGGAGGGATAACCGCCATGAACCGCACGCCCATCACCGTCAACCCCGAGGAATATCCCATCGAATACCGCTCACTTTTGCGCGGTGAGGTCTATGACAGCAGCTGCTCGCCTGCGGCGCGTGTGCTGTTTGTCGACGTAGAGGGAGGACTTTTCATCAAGCGCTCAGCCGCCGGAACTCTTGCCCGTGAAGCGGCCATGACCCGATATTTTCACAAGCTCGGGCTGAGTGTTCCCGTCATCGACTACCGCACCGTGGGCGACTACGACTATTTTGTCACGGTGCGCGCCCAGGGTGAGGACGCCACGCACGCCGATCATCTGGCACAGCCGGAGCGCCTTTGCGACCTGCTTGCCACGACGCTGCGCGCGCTGCACGAGACAGCTGCCGCAGATTGTCCCGTGCCCGATCACACCGCGCTGTATCTGCAAACGGCCAAGGAAAACGCTGCGACCGGCATGTTTGATCCTGCGTATTTGCTCAATGACACGCTTCGCCGCACCGTCAAAAGCGCCGACGACGCTTACGCCATCGCCGCGCGTGAGGGCAAGCATCTGACACATGATACGCTGCTGCACGGCGACTATTGCCTGCCTAATGTCATGCTCAAGGACTGGCGCGTGAGTGCCCTGATCGATCTTGACCACGCAGGGCTGGGCGACCGCCACGTCGATCTGTACTGGGGTGCCTGGACGCTGTGCTACAACCTCGGTCACGACGGTCTGCGCAGCCGCTTCTTCGACGCCTACGGCCGCGATCTGATTGATCAAGAGAAGATCGAATTGATTTCTGTGATTGAAACGCTTGGATAAAAAACGCAAAGCCATTGACAAAATCACGGTATCGTGATATAATGTAAATGAAATATATTGAAGGAGTCTGCTTATGCCGGTATTATCACGATTTTACGGAATTATCATCCGCATGTATTTTTTACAAAGCGAGCACAACCCACCACATATCCATGCAATTTACAATGAAGACGTCGCAGCAATCGATTTCATGACCGGCGATCTACTCGAAGGTCATCTGCCACCCAAGGCCATGAGCATGGTGCAGGAATGGCTCGCTATGCACAAGGACACCTTGATGGAAATATGGAAAACGCAAGAATTTCACGCCATCCCGCCCTTGGAATAAGGAGGTCGCACCATGTTTCACAAAATTAAAAGCGTTTACCCACTACCCAACTACAAATTGAGCATCCAATTTTCGCAAGGCGTGACTAAAATTTACGATATTACACCTTTATTCGCAAAAATTCACGCCTTTACCTTGCTCAAAGATAATCCATCCGAATTTTATAGTGTATCGGTCGATGTCGGCGGTTACGGTATCGTATGGAACGACAATCTGGATCTTTCCTGCGATGAGCTTTGGGAAAACGGAACGCAGATCGACACTCCCTTTGATGGACTTATGGCTTTCAGCGATGCCACCGAGCTTTGGGGATTGCACGAAAGTACCCTACGCAAGGCCATCGCCTATGGCAAGCTGGTCAACGGCGTTGATGTTTGCAAATTTGGAAAACAATGGGTCGTTTCCGTAGAAGCCATGAAACGAGAATACGGAAATGGACACGACTCTGCGCGAACGCTTGAATAAAAGGAGACACCACTATGAACTACCGACATATTCATCCCAACTATCCCGACGCAGCCGATATCGACGGCTGGGCTGACGCGCTGTTCGCGGCGGCTTGCGAGATGCCCGTTACCGCAAACAATCTGGGCGGCTACGGCTTCCACAACGCCTGCGGCCCCATGCATCTGCACCGCTCGGCGTTGATGCAATTTTCGCAGCAGGGCATGCGCCCGTTCTATGGCATGTGGCATCCCGCGCTGAACGGCCCGCGTCCGCTTGTCGTGCATCTGCCGGGATATGGCTCCGAGCTTTCCACCCACCCGGACATTGCCTCGGCAAACTACAATCTTTTGGAGCTTGTCCCCATGGGCTACTGGACGCCCGGCGGTTTTGCGGAGGAGCTGCGCGATCCCCAAACCGGTACCTGGCCGGTGCTCAATCAAAGCGTGATCGACCGCCATGGCGCGGAGAGCTACTGGGGCTGGATGATCAACGCCATCGGTGCCATCCGCTGGGCGATGCAGCAGCCCACGGTCATCCCGGAGCGTGTTTCCTTCTTTGGCACCAGCCAAGGCGGCGGCACGGCGCTGCTGCTTGCGTCGCTGTTCCACGATCACGGCACACGCTGCGTCTGCGCGGACGAGCCCTTTTTGACGCACTATCCGCTTTCTGATTTTGAAGGCGCGTATGACGTTATCCGCGCCGGTATGGATGTCGTCGGCGAAGAAATCGGCTGGAACAATCTCGGCTATATCGACAATATGTGTCACGCGCACCGCATGGACTACCCTGTGCTGCTGACGCTTGGCACGGGAGACGCCGTCTGTCCGCCACCCACCATCCGCGCCCTTTTTGACAGCCTTGATACCGACAAAATGCTGTTCTCCATGCGCGGCCGCGGCCACGGTCACCAGTACGAATTCATTCGCCACGTGCTGACGTATCTGGAACTTTATGCATAAGAAATGCGGGGGAAACTTTTTTGAAAAAAAGTTTCCCCCGCACCCCCTTCAAAAAACTTTCAAACAAAAAGGATAGGAAGCCATCGCTGCGACGACTTCCTATTTTTTATTTAGTTTAAGTTCTTAAAAGGACGGGAGTGGGGCTGAGTCACTGACGAAGCCACCGCGCCCTTTTTCAAAAAACGTTGGGGTGGGGTGGTTATGAAACTGTGTTGATATCATCCTCGCTCAGAGGGGTGAAGTAGAACACGATCTTCATGACGGGTGTTTCGCCGTAGACGGTGTCACAATACACCTGCAGGCTGTTAAAGGTAATTTTCACAAGATCGCTCACGGCAGCGTCTTCGTCAGTCAGATAACGGCTATCCATCATCAGCGCACGTGGGATGATATAGCTCTCGCTGTGCATGAGCAGCTCGGCGGAATAAGAAACAAACTCGGCGTTCTTCAAGGAAATATCCGCGCGTGGCTTGACGACTAAATAATCCGCCGTCGTTTCGGTCACCTCGGCCAGAAAATACGGGTTGATATTTTTGTCGGTATCATACAGGTCGGGCAGAACGATCCTGAACATATTGGCACCGGTCAGCTTTTGCCAGTGGGCGAAATACATTCGTCCCTGCTGTCCTGCACTCTCCGGCGCATAATTCTTCAGGGAACACGTGGTAAGCACCGGCGTGGCGCCGTATTCCTCGGTCACACGCGCGTCTCTCTGTCGGAACTGACACTTTACGGTATCCCCGACGGAAATTTCAATCTGATTCACATATGCGGTACAAGGAATAATATACTGCTCACTATGCTTACGCAGCTCTTGGGCGCACGACGGAAAGATTTCTCGCGGATCGGCCATATCAACCGTGGGTGTGACAAGCGCGTAATAGTCGTGCATCTCATCAACTGTCGCGTAAAAATAGAGAAAATCATTGATGTCACGCGTCAGATCGGGTGTTTCCATCAACGCAGGGTCGGTCATCGCGAGCGCAGTTCCGGACAAGTTGCACCAGTATGTATTCGTATTTTTACCGGTTGATTGGGTAGGTGTATCGGTTTGCAGCTGTTTGCCTGTTCCCTCTATATCTGCCGCAGCCACCTCCTGTGGAGAAAGGGCACAGGAAAAGCAAGCGGCGCACAGCAAACAAAGCGCGCAAGCAAGACAAAGACCGCGGAGTTTTACGAAAATTTTTGTAGCCTTCACATCAAGGCAACCCCTTTCTGTCATAAAATTTGGGATGGCGTTTGTGGGCACAGCAAA
>JAFTSR010000038.1 GCA_017467225.1 Clostridia bacterium
AGTGCAAAATCTGCAAGGAACTCCAGCCGCTGTTCTCAATCGTTTCGGCAACCGCTGCCGTAATTCCCACGGGACCGGAAAGCGTCTGCATGCCAAAGCGACCGGTGATCAGTCCCAGAAGACTGTCCCAAACCATTTTGACCAGCGAGCAGGAGCGGTAAAAGGAAATCTGCAAAATCGTTCCAAGACCCGGATGTTTCTCGGCCAGCACGTAAAAATCATAGTTACCGAAGGTAACACCGCTATCCTCAAAGGTCGGGAAACGGACATCCTGCAGCACAACCGTCTCGCCGTCACGCAAAACCGTCAGATCGATCGGCTCGCTGCCCTGGTTGGTAATTTCGTAGGTCAACTCCTCGCCGCTGTGCACCCGGACGCCACCAACCTTGATGACCTCGTCACCGGGCATCAGTCCGCCCTCGGCGTTGCTTGTCGCGCCTTCCTGAAAGGCGGCGATGGTATTGGAGGCCAGCGTCCCCTGCGAAGCGGAAATGCATACGATCAGTACGACGATCAGAAATCCAACGATCAGATTGACTGTTGCGCCTGCGGCAAACACCAAAAAGCGCTGCCAGGCAGGCTTGGAGCTCAGTGCCCCCGGAAGATCCTCATCGCCGGTCTCGCCGACCATAGCAACGTATCCGCCGATCGGAAAAGCGCGCAACGAAAAGACGGTGTCGTGCTTTTTCATGGTACGGCTGAACAGCTTCGGCCCCATACCCACGGAAAATTCCTCAATGGCAACGCCACAGCGTCGCGCAACGAAATAATGTCCCGCCTCATGCGCTAAGATCAAAAAGCCAAAGATAAATACGGCGGCAATGATACTCCAGAAAACCGTCATGAAATCATAACCCTTTCTTTTCTTGCTCCTGCGCTATTTGCCGTGCAGAAGCATCGTAATATAAAATTTCTTCCATGGTCGCAGCTGCCTTGGCGTCGGGCAGCGCATCCAACGTTGTCATGACCAGCTCGGCAATCTGTCCGAAGTAAATGCGGTCTTGCAAAAAAGCTTCCACCGCCACCTCGTTGGCTGCGTTGAGCACGGCAGGTACGGCACCTCCGCGACGCAGCGCTTGTCTCGCCAGTTCTGTCATCGGGAAGGTCGCGGTATCGGGCGCATAAAAAGTCAGTTTTCCAATTTGCGTCAGATCCAAGGGAGCAAGCTGCGACGGCGTGCGGTGAGGATACGTCAGCGCGTGCTGAATGCACAGGCGCATATCAGGAACTGCCAGCTGCGCCAAAATACTATGATCAATATATTCCACCATCGAGTGAATTATACTTTCTCTGTGAACAACCACCTGCACACGGTCCTCCGGAACGCCGAACAGATAGCAGGCCTCGATCACCTCAAAGCCCTTGTTCATCATGGTTGCGCTGTCGATGGTTATTTTGGCGCCCATATTCCAGGTAGGATGCGCCAGGGCATCGGCCGCACGCATGGAGGCAATCTCATCAGCCTTCTTACCAAAGAACGGTCCACCCGAGGCGGTCAGGATCAACTGCTTGACCTCGTCTGCGGGATGACCCTGCAGGCACTGCGCAATGGCGCAATGCTCGCTATCGACCGGGCGGATGGTCACACCGGCCTTAGCGGCCGCACGCATAACCGGCTCACCGGCAACAACCAAGGATTCCTTATTTGCCAGGGCGAGCTGCTTTCCCGCCGTCAGAACAGACATGGTTTGCGCCAAGCCTGCCTTGCCGATGATAGCATTGAGCACCAGGTCGGACTCGCATGCCCGGATCATCTCGGAAATCCCCTGCTCTCCCGCAAAGACACGGACAGGCAGATCTCCCAGCCGCACGCGCAGCTCTGCCGCTGCGGCCTCGTCGCCCATGGCGCAATATTTGACGCCGTAGCGCCGCGCTTGCTGCTCGACAGTCGCCGCATCACGACCGGCACAAATCGCTTCCACCGGAATGTGCAGATGCTCTGCTACATCCAGCGTTTGCGTGCCGATCGAGCCGGTGCTGCCAAGCACAACAATGCTTTGCATTTTATTTTTATGATCTATCTTCATTTTTCTCACATTCAATTTACGCAACAGTGAACAGCGGTCCGAACGAGGTCACCAGCAAAAGAACCAGCGACACGGCCAAAACCGAGTCAAAGCGATCCAAAACGCCGCCGTGTCCAGGGAAAAGCTTACCGAAGTCTTTGATGCCGTAGGTGCGCTTGAGCGCCGACATGCAAAGATCGCCAATCTGCGATACGAACGAAATAACCAAACCGCTGATAGCCAGCATCAAGTAATTTGCTTCCGCCGTTCCACCGCTCACCTTGTGCACGATATACCCATACAGCAGCATGGAAAGCACGCAGAAAACAACACCGCCGATGCTTCCCTCCACCGTCTTTTTGGGGCTGATCTCAGGAATCAGCTTATGCTTGCCGAACAGTCTACCGCAAAAATAGGCAAAGGTATCGGTCACCCATGCGCCGATAAAGCAGATCAGGTACACATATTTTCCATCCGCACTGCCACATCTGAGTAACACGATTGCGGAAAAGGCCGCAACAATATAAAAGCAACAGAAAAACGGCACAGCAACCTCCTGCGGCGAAGATTTTCCGCGCTTGAATACCAAATAAGTAAAGAAATACAGCGACAGGAAAATCAATCCTGCCATGGCGACTGTTGATAAGGTAACGCGCCCCGGCCAATGAAATGCTAAACACGGGCAAACGGCACTCAAGAGCAACGGGAGAGCAATCCCCAACTTGCGATGAACGCCGCAGCAGCGCAGCATTTCATACACCGCGATCGCGCAAAAGATCGTCGTGGCAATCGGTAGAACAATCGTATCAGAAAAGATCAGTATCGGCACCAGCACCAAAATGGCTACTATCGCCGTAATGATTCGTACAACCATAATGTTTTGCTCCTTTACAGATCATGCTTTCGCAACAACGTCGCCAAAGCGGCGCTTGCGCGTATAAAACTGTTCAACTATCTCGTCAATATCATCCGGGGTCAGATCCGGCCACAGCTTATCAGAAAAATAAAATTCGGAATAAGCCGCCTGCCACAACAGGAAATTGGAAATGCGCAGATCTCCACCCGTGCGTACAATCAGGTCGGGATCGGGACAGGACGCGGTATACATGGCATCGGAAATATCCGCCTCTGACGGGTTCTCCACGCCACGCTCACGCAACAGGCGATATGCCCTTGCGATCTCGGCTCTGGCGCCGTAATTGATGGCGATATTGAGCACCATCTCACCGTCTCTTGTGCTCTCCTCCAGGCGCGCGATCTTCTCCTGCAGCTTCTCCGGCAGTGCTGAAGCATCTCCGATCAAGCGGAAGGAAATGCTGCGATTTTTGGTCAGTCGTTCGCCATTTTCAAGATAGTAGCCCATCAGGTCCATCAACGCATTGACTTCCTCAGCCGGGCGCTTCCAGTTTTCGGTGGAAAATGCGTATACCGTCATATATTTCAGACCGATATCTGCGCAATGATGCGCCAGCGTCTGAAACGTTTTGGCGCCGGCACGGTGACCGGCCATACGCGGCATTCCACGGCGCTGCGCCCAGCGACCGTTGCCATCCATGATAAATGCGATATGCTTCAAACGATCATCCACCTGCAGCGGTGCGTTTTTTACGTCCTGTGCCATACAAAGCTACCTCATCTTGCAAATAATTTGTAAAAATTGGAGCGAAATAACCGATGTCACTCGCTCCAATCTTCAGATGGATCAGAAATCGGGGGATCAGATCTCCATGATCTCCTTTTCCTTCTTCGCCGTTATTTCGTCGATTTTCTTGATGCACTTGTCGGTCAGATCTTGAATGGTCTTCTCTGCTGCCTTGAGCTCATCCTCGGTCAGGATGCTGTCCTTCTTCTGCTTCTTGGCGTCGTCATTGGCATCGCGGCGGTTGTTACGAACAGCGACCTTTGCCTCCTCGGCATACTTCAGAACCTGCTTGCGGATTTCCTTACGGCGCTCCTCGGTCAGCTGCGGGAATACCAGGCGAATGATCTTACCGTCGTTGGCAGGCGTAATACCGATATCGGACATCAGAATAGCCTTCTCCATCGCCTTGAGAGTGGATGCGTCATAGGGTGCGATGGTCAGCGTTCTGGCATCAGCCACGCGAACGTCTGCCATGGTGGTCAGCGGCGTGGGTGAGCCGTAATATTCAAAGGTAACACGTGCAAGGACAGAGGCGTTTGCCTGGGCGGCGCGGACAGTGCCCAACGTCGTCTGGAAATTGTCAAGGGTCTTTTCGTTCTTGGTTTCAAGCGTTTTGGTATCGTACTTCATGATGTAACAGATCCTTTCTTTTTTTATTTATAGTTCAATTATGGATTTCAGTTCCGATGCGCTCACCCATGACCACGCGATAGATATTATCCGGGTCAGCCAGCGCGAAAGAATAGCAGCGGATATGGTTTTCCATGCAGAAGGACATCGCGGTCATATCGATGGCACGCAGACCCTTCTCGATGATCTCCATATAGGTAATTTCCTCGTAACGCGTTGCCGTGGGATCCAGCTTGGGATCAGCGCTGTAGACGGCATCGATGTTTTTTGCCATCAGGATGACGTCTGCCTCAATCTCTGCCGCGCGAAGTGCAGCCGCGGTATCGGTTGAGAAGAAGGGCAAGCCGGAGCCGCCGCCAAAAATCACAACCTTACCTGCCTCCAGTGCCTTGATTGCGGCGCGCGAGGTATAGTGATCGGCAAAGGTGTTCATCTCCACCGCGCTCATGACGGTGCAATCGATACCCGCCTGCTCAAAGCCGTCCTGCAGCGCCAGGGCGTTGATGGTGGTCGCCAGCATGCCCATATGGTCAGCACGGCAACGGTTCATGCTGCCGCCTTGTCTGCCGCGCCAGATATTTCCTGCGCCGCAAAGGACACCGACCTGTACACCGGCAGCGGTGCAACGCTTGATGACCTGGGCGATCTGCGTAATAAAATCAAAATTCAGAATTCCGTCGCAATTGGCTGCAAGTGCCTCGCCGGAAAGCTTCAAAAGAACGCGACGGTATTTAGGCTGCATCACGTCCTGTGTGTTACTGTTTTCCATAATAAAGTCTCCCGAAAAAGCCATACAAATTTTTCATCTTATATTGTACTACAAAATGCGCGATTTGTAAACATCTAAATTGTAAATATTTTTATTTTTTTCTAAAAAAACTCCACCGTACGTGTGTACGGTGGAGAAATTTCCAATTATCAGAGAAAATTACTGACCGGAGGTCATCTTAGCGATTTCCTCAGCGAAGTTCTCTTCTCTCTTCTGGATGCCCTCGCCCTTCTCGAAACGGACAAAATCAACGATAGCGATCTTGCCGCCCAGCTCCTTGGCGGTAACATCAACATACTTGCCAACCTTCATGTCCTCGTCCTTAACGTAGGTCATGTCAACCA
>JAFTSR010000039.1 GCA_017467225.1 Clostridia bacterium
CGTGATGAACCCCACGGTGAACTACGGCAGGCTGGATGAATGGTGGACTGAATTCAAGCAGAAGAACGTGGGCGGAGAGGTCGTGCTGAGCAGCAGCAACAAAAACGTAAAAGTGACCAAGCAGGCGGATTCTGACAACCGCGACTACGTCGATCAGTATTTTTCCGCCAGCAGCGGCAACCTGACGACCACGTTTGACCAGATCGTCAACCGCATCATCCTCCAGTCCCTGTATTACCCCACCTTCGGCCGGATGGACGCGCTGGACACGAGCGGCTACGTCGAGTTCATCGACGATATCGGCACGTTCATGGAAGTGCGCAGGATCCTTGGCGTGAAGATCGGCAATAATCTCTACACCGGTGCGCAGTTCGCCAGCAGGCTGACGAACAGTACTGAAGAAGACGAAGGCCTCGGCACGCCGACCAACCCGACGGCGCTGGGCGATGAGTTCATCCGCTCCGTGCGCGACCGCCTCGGCATTGACGACGTCAACGAGGCGCGCGATCTGGTCGCCAAGGCGTACGACAGCAAGCAGCTGGCCTACACAAGCCCCACGAATTACAGCAACTACATCGGCTGGTATGCCGATGCAAACGGCAACTATATCAGCCATGGCAGGCGAGAGGATACCTCCTATCCCGCTAATGCTGTAAGCTACAACGAATCCTACGGTATGCTGGGCGCGGCGCTCGATACCAACATGATGTACATCTCCATCCGCATCGAGAAGAACCTGGCAACCGGCCATGAAAAGGTCCTCTGGAAGATTCCCGCGACGCTGATTCCGGTCTACTCCTACGAGATCGAGATGAGCACTGCGGCGACTGCCGACGGCAAGCTGAACGCGGGCGACGAGGTACGGAGCGTCAAGCGCAGCGGCGATCAAAACCCCATCGAGCTGCTCTTTGAGGTTGGCCTGGATGACGAGCTAACGGCCTTCAATTTCGCCGAGAAGATGAAGGCGTATGATAACAATCAGGGTTATAACCTCAAGGACAGCAATGGCAACTACCTGTTCTATGCCAACGCGTGGGATCAGGCGCAGTTTGATAAGGTAGAGGACGGCGAAACGGGCATTCGCCCCTCCCAGAACCTCAACGCCGTGGCGTGGTTTGAGCCGTCCAAGGAAAACGAGCGCTACTACTACACCGAGGACAGCCTGGTTTACGTGAAGAACGGCAGCGGCTATACCCTTTACGAGGGTGGCCAGCCGTCCGGCAGCGACTACTACTACTGCCATGTCATCTTTGAAGATGTGAACGGCAAGTGTCAGTTGTTCGAACGCTACGAGCCGATTTCCTCGAAGGCCATCGGCGAAGCGGTGCAGGAGGCCAACAGCAGCAACTGGTACATCCCCAAGGGCACCATGCGCCGCCCGGTAGACCGTGTGCAGATGCGAAAGACCAGCAACACCACGAGCACGATCGATTACAGCGCGTACCTGACGACCGAGAAGAATGCGACGACGGATGTTTACTATTCCGACGCGATTCTCGGCAACAACGGCCGACTGACCGTTCCCGCCCCGAGGGGCCTGAGCATCAGCAAGACGCTGGACGGCACGGATACCGGCGTGAGCTTCACGTTCACGATTACGGGCACGGGCGTGACCGTCCTCAACGGCAGCTACCCGGCGCAGATCGTCAAGAACGGCATTGCGGCCGCGACGACCGTGACGTTTGCGAATGGCAGCGCGACCGTTAACCTCATGCACGGCGAGAGGATCGATATCGCCAACCTGCCCGAGGGCAATTACACCGTGACCGAAACGCCGGTTGATCACTACACGACGACTGCTAAGGTAGACGGTCAGACTGCGACCGTTACAAACGGCGCGGTCAGCGTGAACGTTCCTGCTGCGGGATTTGTTCCGGTTGCGTATACCAACAAGCACACCCCGCATGGCGACCTGGTTATTCGCAAGATCGTCGACAGCCTTGTGACGCCGCCCCCGGATGCGAAGTTTGATGTCGTGGTAACGCTTGAAAACTATCAAGACCAAACGAACACGTATCCCACTTCTGACGGCGACAGCGTGACGGTTGACGGCAACAATCAGTTCAAGGTTACCCTTGAGGCGTACGAAACCATCACCGTGCAGAGCCTGCCGGTGGGCACCAAGATTGCCGATGTGACGGAAGAGAACCTCCCGAAGGGCTATACCCTTAAGGAGCGCAGCATCTACCCGGAGACCGCCACGATTACCGCAAATGGCGAAGTGGAAATCACCGTCACCAACTATTATCAGCCGCTGCCGGTTGAGAGCAACGTCGCCCTCAACGTGACCAAGCAGCTCGAGGGCCGCCCGTGGCTGGCGACTGACAGCTTCTCCTTCACTGTGGATAGGCATGAAAGCGGCGCGTGGGTTCCGGTTGTTAACGGCACGTTCAGCGTCACCGGCCCGGCTGCGTACAATGCCTCCGCGCTGATTGCGGACACGTACACCTCTGCGGGAACCTATTACTACCGCGTGACATAGAATATCCCGGCGGATGATGATAAGCTCGCAGGCATGGTCTACTCGGATATCTCGTCCATCTTCGCGGTGGATGTTGC
>JAFTSR010000040.1 GCA_017467225.1 Clostridia bacterium
GAATAATGCAATCGTTGGACACCTCTGCCGAGGTCACAGCTACCGCCATGTCGCCCTGCACACGAAAGAGCAGCACGCAAAGCGAGTGATCCTCCGCCAGATCGTACACGGCATCCTCGATCGATCCCTCACGGTACAGAGCCTGCTCAATCTGCCGCGCGGCAATGTTCATGCTGCGGTCGCGGATGGAGCGATAAAAGGTATCCAGAAGTCCCACCTGAAAAACACCGAGCACCAGCATGGTAAAGCCGGTAAACACCGCCAGGCTGATCAGCAGCATTCGCTGAATGCCGAACCGGCTGCGGCGACGGTCGCGACGGGCGGCACGGCGTCCGTCATCCTTTTTTTTCATCATACGCCCTCAAAACGGTAACCGACACCGCGCAGCGTTACGATATATCCGCTGTATTTTCCAAGGCTCTTGCGCAACAGCTTGATATGGGTGTCCAGCGTACGTGCGTCGCCGTAGAAGTCGTAGCCCCATACCTCACAGATCAGCTTTTCACGCGAGAGCGCAATGTTGCGGTTGGCCAGCATATAAAAGAACAGATCGTACTCCTTGGGCGACATCTCGATCCGCTCGCCGTCAATATAAACCAGGCGTGCGGTCAGATCGGCCTTGAGACCGCCGCCGTCCAGCTCAACAATCACATTGGGCTTTTGCTCACCCGAGGTCTGCGGCTGGCTGACGCGCTTCATAATGGCACCGATGCGCAGCATCAGCTCCTTGGGGGAAAAGGGCTTCATGACGTAATCGTCGATGCCCAGCTCAAAGCCGTTGATTTTATCGTACTCCTCGCCGCGCGCCGACAGCATAATGATGGGCGTCTGGCTGATCTTGCGGATCTCCCGGCAGGCAGAGAAGCCGTCAAGCTCGGGCATCATGATATCCATGATGATCACGTCATAGGTATTCTGACGGCACAGGAGCACCGCCTCCATACCGTCACCCGCCTCGCTGACCGTGTGACCCTCAAACTCCGCGTATTTTTTTATGATCGACCGAATGCGAACCTCGTCGTCTACAACTAAAATATGATACATCTGTCTTTCCTCCTCTTATTGGTTATCATTTCGGGGTAAACTGTACGTTCAGATCCGAGGGAACGTACTCCCGGAGCGTCAGCTCGACCTTGTATTCCTTCTCGGCACGGACAACAGTCAGCGTGACCGTGTCGCCCACCTCATAGGCGGAAAGCACCGCCTCAACATCGTCCGACGAGGTCACCTTGACACCGTCGATGGCGTAAAGCAGATCGCCATATTTGAGCTGATCGCTGTGTGCGCTCTCCAGAATATACACACCGGCGTAATTGGACTTGAAATATCTCCACGCCGTCATGATGTTGGCACTGGTAATATCATACAGGCTCAGACCGGCATCCACCACGCCGCGCACGTAGCCGTACTCGATCAGCTGATTGATCACGTCATACGCGGTATCCACGGGAATGGCAAAGCCCAGACCCTCCACGTCGTCCTCCGAGCACTTGGCATTGACCACGCCGA
Source organism: Clostridia bacterium (assembly GCA_017467225.1). The sequence goes on from JAFTSR010000040.1 coordinate 1,510, forward strand.
TCAGCTGTCCTGCCATATTGAACAGTCCGCCGCCCGAGTTTCCGGGGTTGACCGCTGCATTGGTCTGCAGCAGCGTCATGCTCTGACCGTCGATCACAATGCTTCTGGCCGTCGCGCTGATGATACCGCTGGTGACCGTACCACCCAGCGAGCCGAGCGGATTTCCAATGGCGAACACCCATTCACCGACGATCAGATCGGCGCTGCAGCCAAGGCGGGCCGCCTGCAGCGACTCTCCCTTGGTATCCACCCAAATGACGGCAATATCGGTAGCAATATCGCGACCGATCAGCACTGCGCTGTATTCACTTCCGTCGGTCATGCGCACGGTAATGGTGTCCGCGCCGGCGATGACGTGATTATTGGTCACAATATAGCCATCCTCAGAGATCACCACGCCGCTGCCGGCACCGCTGCTGACGTAATTGCCAAGCCATCCGCCGCTGACCATGGTCTCGGTCGAAATCTCCACCACAGTCGCCTGCACCTTGTCAATGGCTTCCGCCATGGTGCTGTAAGCGTCCGCACCGGCCGAGCCTGCATAGGTCAGACTGCCCAGCGACCCACTCTTATCCAGCTTAGGAGCGGGATTTCGCGTGCCGTCGTTGACAGCGTGATCCGGCGTTTTGTCACCATCCGCCGACACGCCGGTCGAGGGAAAGTGCGTGGTATCTCCCGGTGCATCAAGCTGCGTGTCACCGGGATTGTCCGCCGGTGTGTTTTGCTCTGAGATATACGCTGCAATCTTGGAGCCGAACATACCCGTGCCAAAGCCCAGCGCGATACACAGCGCCACGATCAGCACAGCCGTCACGCCCATGCCGCGACGGGCACGCTTCTGTTCGGTATCCTCCCCCTCGGGAGTCGGTCGGTAGCCGCCCTCCCAGGTGTGCCGTGTGTCGGCGTGATAGCGCACACCGTTGCCGCCCTCGGGCGTAGTGTAGGAGGTGCGCTGCGGCGCAGCCTGCTCTCCTCCACGGGGTTCATCGGCCGCGTTTTGCGAATTGTTATTGTAAAAATCGTTATTATTCATAGGCTCTCCATAATTTTTGATCAAAGACGGGCTTCTTTCGGTCTCATTATAATCAGCCATTGTGATTATTTCATGATGATTTCACAAAAAACGCTTGAAAAATCCAAACGCCTGTGTTTTTTGTTGATTTTTGCGCGCGGATGTGATATAATATCTTTATTATATCACACTTATCCGAAAAAAACAAGAGTCAAGGAGGACGAGTATGCTGCATTTGGTATTGGGAAGCGCCGGAACGGGTAAATCATCGTATATTTCCTCTCTGATCGAACGCGACGTGGCCCAGGGCAAGGAGGCTTATCTGATCATTCCCGAGCAGCAGGCCAATCTGTCCGAGCGTACCATGCTGCCGCACCTGCCTGAGCGCGCCGGTCTGACCTTTACCATCGCCGGCTTCACCAAGCTGTACGAACGCATCGCCGCCCGCTACGGTGGCATTACCACCCGTCCGCCCGACCGTGCGCTCAAGATGCTGCTGCTTTGGGAATGCATGCGCGAGCTTTCGCCGCTGCTGGAGGAGTACCGCATCCCTGCCGACACACCTCCCGACGGCGCGCTGATCGCGCTGCTTTTGCAGACGCTGGAGGAGCTGCAATGCAGTGCCGTCTCTCCGTCCCATCTGGAAACGGCCGCCGCACGCCTGCCAGAAGGCACACCGCTGCCGCGCAAGCTGCGCGACATTGCTCTGCTTTACGCCACCTACGAGGCGCGCATCGCGTCGGTGAGCGAGAGCGACGGCTCGGATACCGTCTCACAGCTGGCGCAGCTGCTACAAAAGCACCGCTGCTTTGTGGAAAGCAACGTTTACATCGACTCCTTCACCGACTTCACCGCCGAGGAATATCACGTGCTGCAGGAGCTGATCGGCAGCGCGGATAACGTCACGGTGGCGCTGTGCTGCGACGGTCTTACCGACAGCATTCCCGCCTTTGCGTGCGCCGCAGCGACCGCCCGACGCCTGCTGCAGATCAGCCGTGAGCAGGACGTTCCCGTGCACTATACCCAGCTGCGTGAAAATCGTCGCACGTCTTCGCCCGAGCTGTGCAGGCTTGAGCGCTATCTTTGGGATCTTTCCTATCAGTCGTGTGAAGATGATCTGCCGCTGCCGGACGAGCGCGGTGACATTACGCTTTTGCGCTGCGCCGATATTTATGCCGAGGCTGAGGCGGCTGCCTTGCACGTGCTCCATCAGCTGCACCGCGGCACGTCCTACGGTGAGATAGCCATCATCGTCCGCGACACCGAGGCTTATCGCGGTGTGCTGGACGCGGCGCTGGAGCGTCACGGCATTCCCTTTTACTTTTCCGATAAAACCACGCTGGCGGACAAGCCCTTGTGCCGCTTCCTTTTGAGCGCGCTGCGTGCCGTCGCCTACCGTTTTCCCACCCAGGATATTCTGACCATGACCAAGACCGGTCTGCTTCATACGAGCGAGGCGGATCTTGACCTGTTCGAGCAATACGTTGACACCTGGAGCATCAATGGCAACGATTTTCTTGCCGAGCGCTGGGTCAAAAATCCCGACGGCTACACCGACCGCCTGCACGAGCGCGGCACGCAGATCCTTGCGGCGGCCAACCGCGTGCGCGAGGCGCTGATCGGGCCGCTTTTGCGCCTGTACACCGCGCTGCACGCCGATCCTTCGCTGCCCTCTGCCTGCCGTGCGCTGTACGATTATATGGCAGAGATGCAGCTGGCCGATCGCTGTGCCGCCATCGCCGAGGGCGAGCTGACGGCAGGCTATCTCAAGGAAGCCGGCGAAACGCTGCGCATTTACGACACCGTAACCGACACGCTGGCACAGCTGTCCGCGGCGCTGCCCGACGTCCGGGTGACGCCAAGCGAGCTGCACGCCGCGCTGCAGATGCTGTTTGCGCAAAGTGAGCTGGCCTCAGTTCCCTCGCTGCACGACAGCGTTACCATCGGTGCGGCCGACACGCTGCGCGTGGAAAACGTCGCCGTATGCCTTGTGCTGGGACTTGGCGAGAGTGAATTTCCTCGCGCCATCAGCGATACGGGACTTCTCAGCGAGGCGGACAAGCAGCAGCTGGCTGCACTTGACATTCCATTGGACAACAGCGGTGAGCTGCGCTCCTCGCGTGAGCTGATGTATGTCTGGCGCGCCATGACCAAGCCCTCCCACGCCCTGATCGTCTCCACCGTTGCCGCCTCCATGGACGGCAGCGCCAAATCTCCCGGCATTGCTTACGACCGCCTTTTGTACCTTTTCCCATATTTGAAAGAACAGATCATGCATTTTGATCTTTCCCTTCTGCACCAGCCGCACGCTGATGCGCCCATCGCGTCCGAGACTGCAGCACCGCAGCCTGCGCCCGATCCCGAGGGGGGCTCGACCGACTACACGCCACACCTTCCCTCCCCCGACGATATCACACCCGAGAGGGCATCGGCGCTTCTGGGCGACACGCTCTACCTCACCCAGTCGCGCATTCAGACCTTCGTGCAATGTCCCTTCCGCTTCTACTGCACCTACATGCTGCAGCTGCGCGAGAGACAGGTAGCCGCCATCGATTATGCCGACAGCGGCACCTTCTTCCATTTCCTTCTGGAAAAGGTGCTGCGCGAATGCCTGGATGCCCAGGGTCATTTTGTCGCGCCCGCCGAGGCGGAGATCGAGCCGCTGGCCGATCGCTTTGTCAACCAATATCTGCGCGCGCTGCTCGCATCCTGCGACACCGACGCCACCCGCTCGGCGCGCATTATGCATTTGTTTTCCCGTCTGCGTGCGCTGGCGCTGGTGCTTCTGCGCGACGTTTTAGGCGAGCTATCCCACAGCAAATTCCTGCCCTCTGCCTTTGAGCTGCGTATTGGCGCACGCTCGCCCGACGCGCCCGCGCCCTACTGCATCGATCTTGACGACGGCAGCCGCATTCTGCTTGGCGGCACGGTCGACCGCGTGGATGCTTACACGCAGGACGGCAAGCTGTATCTGCGCGTGGTTGATTATAAAAGCGGCTCCAAGTCCTTCTCCCTGGATGACGTGCGAAAGGGCTTCAATCTGCAGCTTTTGATCTATCTCTTTGCGCTTTGCCGCGCAGGTGAGTCGGGCGCCACCCCCTTACCGGCCGGCGCGCTTTACATTTCCACCAAGGAGGTCAACGGCGTCGTACACACCGAGCGCAGCTGTCTGCTTTTGGACAATCCCGACGTGCTTCTGGCAATGAACGATGAAAGTGACCCCCACTACCTTGCCGGTATCCGCGCCGACGCCGAGGGCAATCTTCGCGGCGGTGCGCTGACCGATCTTGACGAATTCAGCGCCCTGGAGCGCGACGTCCGCGCCACGCTGCGCGCTATCGGTCAGGATATGCGTTCCGGTCGCGCAGCCAAAGCGACCGACCCCACAGCCTGCGCCTTCTGCCCTCTCAAGGGTCATTGCGCCGGCGCATCCCCCATACAATA
>JAFTSR010000041.1 GCA_017467225.1 Clostridia bacterium
CGGACGCGCAATGCGCGCCCCTACAAAAAAATCGTTGCGAGATCCGTTCGACTACGCGCGCTTCGCCGCGCTCCGCTCAGGATGACGCAAGGGGAAGAATGCCGTATATCTCGGCAGCATTTCTTTCCGTAGAAATCTCCTAAGTTTTCGCCGTCCTTTTTGAGGCGGCGAAAGCAAAGTCTGAAGTCTGTAACAACCGCGTGCGTTTGAGCAAAAAACGCGACCCAGCGTTTTTTGTGTGTAGCACGCGAAGCAGCAGGGATACATAAGGGGCAGCCGCCCCTTATGCACGTTTTCTTTCGCCCATTTCTTTGTCGTGTGACAAAGAAATGGGCAACGAGCAATTAAAGTTAGAAAGCTATGTTCGCACAACCTAATTCCACCACGTAAAGGAAACTACCATGACCAACCTACAACAAAAAGACCGCCAGTACGTCGCCAATACCTATGCGCGCTTTCCCGTTGAAATCATCTCGGGCAAGGGCAGCGAGGTCTACGACACCGACGGCAAACGATATATCGATATGGGCTCCGGCATCGGCGTCACCTCCTTCGGCATCGCCGACGACGCCTGGGTCGCAGCCGTCAGCGCACAGCTTGGCAAGGTACAGCATATGTCAAATCTGTACTTCACCGAGCCCTGCGCTAACCTCGCGCAAATGCTGTGCGAGAAGACCGGCATGAAAAAGGTCTTCTTCTCCAACTCCGGCGCAGAGGCCAATGAGTGCGCCATCAAGGTCGCAAGAAAGTACGCCGCCGAGCATAAGGGCGCGGATACTTATACCATTGTCACGCTGGAGCAAAGCTTCCACGGACGCACCCTGACCACCCTCGCCGCCACCGGCCAGGAGCATTACCACGAGCTGTTCCAGCCGCTCACGCCCGGCTTTTGCCACGTACCTGCGGGGAATATCGACGCGCTGAAGAAGGTGTGCGAGAGCACCAAGGTCGCCGCTGTCATGATCGAATGCATCCGCGGCGAGGGCGGCGTGCTGCCCTTGGATGCCGACTACGCCAAGGCATTGGATGCGTTTGTAAAGGAGCAGGATATCCTGCTGATTGTTGACGAGGTGCAGACCGGCAACGGCCGCACCGGCGCGATGTACGCATACATGAATTACGGCCTGACGCCCGATATCGTATCCACAGCTAAGGGTCTTGGCGGCGGTCTGCCGCTGGGCGCGACGCTCCTGTCCGAGAAGGTCGAGAACGTTCTCGGCTTTGGCGACCACGGCTCCACCTTCGGCGGCAATCCCATCGCCTGCGCCGGTGCTTGCTCGGTTGTCTCTCGTCTGGATGACGCTCTGTTTGCCGACGTTCGTCGTAAGGGCGAGCTGGTTCGTTCGCTGCTCGACGGTGCCAAGGGCATTGAGAGCATCAGCGGTATGGGACTGATGCTGGGCATCAAGACCGAAAAGCCGGCAGGTGACGTCGTCCGTGCCTGCATGGCGCGCGGTGTCCTGGCGCTGACCGCCAAGGATAAAGTCCGCCTTCTCCCCGCGCTCAATATCCCCGACGATATTCTCTGCGAGGCGGTGGAAATCATCAAAGCCGTCTGCGCGGAGTAATGAAATAGCAAAATAAAAGCCTTCCGGAAGGAAGGCTTTTTTCATCAAATCCTCGCCCCACACAAGGCGGGGCGAGGGGGAGTCAGCGGTATTTGTCCAACACCGCACGGTACTCGGGATTTTTGAGCAGCTCGGCGTGTCTGCCGCCCTTGGCGTTAGTGCGAAAATCAAGATTGTACTTGAAAAAGTTTTTGCTTATTGCTTCGCCATAACGGTCAAAGGCACGATTCAATGCCTCGTTTGCTGTTCTCATATCTTCAGTTTTTTTCGTAACATACAGATTTTTATCCATGAGTGCGGTGACCTGTTCGTCTGTTCCACCGCGATAGCAAAAATCGTTTTCCATTCTTCCAAGGAAAGACCTTGCGAGCATAAGGAAGAAGGCTTCTCCGGTTTCTTCAAATGCATTTAACATTAGATCACCATACTGTAATGCACGTTCTGTCTTTTCCTCCATCGAGAGGGAAGGATTGAAGAACACAGTTCTGCCGAGCTTATCTGCCGCGAAATCTACAAGCTCATACATATTCTTTTGCACGTGGAAATAATATTCGCTTGTGTCTTTGGCAAACAGTTGCTCGGTTTTTTGTTCGCTGGTGGTATACCAATCGGTGAATTTTGCTTTGTAAATCTCCAGCGCCTCGTCCGTTTTGCCTTCGGCATGAAGAATTTTTGCGCGCATATTCCAGGCGCCAAGACGCAGCCTTTCCTCGGTACAGCCTTCCAATATCTTTTCGCAGATATCAAGAAATTCGTCCTTGTGTTCAATCAGAACAGCAGGATCATTGTCAGCCAAATCACCGCCAATATTCCACATATAGTAGTGCATGATCCAATAGTCGTTCGGATAATCTTTGTAAGCTTTCACGATGATCTCGCGACCATTATTGTTGTTCCAATGCTTTCTATATAGGGTTATTACTTCATCAATCTCCGCTTGAATCTTTTCCTGGTCATAGCCCATCAGCTCATCCAGTGTGACGCCGAAATAGTATGCCAGCGGCTGCAGAAGGGTAATGTCGGGGTAGGTTTCGCCGCGCTCCCATTTGCTGACGGCTGCGCAAGTCACGTTCATTGCGACCGACAGCTGTTCCTGCGTAATATTTTTGGCTGTGCGCAAACGCTTGATGTTTGCGCCGATTGTCATTTCCATTATGACACCTC
>JAFTSR010000042.1 GCA_017467225.1 Clostridia bacterium
CAGCGCATCTGCTACGAGAGAGCAGAGAAGCAGTACGGCAAGCCGTTGCCGGATATCGTTGGCAAGCGCCTTGAAAAGGAGCTGACCTCTATTATCAAAAACGGCTTTGCGGTGCTGTATATGATCGCGCAAAAGCTGGTGTGGTACAGTGAGAGCCAGGGGTATCTTGTCGGCTCGCGTGGCTCGGTCGGCTCGTCTTACGTTGCTTCCTGTGCCGGTATTTCGGAGGTCAATCCGCTGCCGCCGCATTACTATTGCCCCGAATGTCAATATTCTCAGTTCTTCACCGACGGCTCTGTCGGCTCCGGCTTTGACCTGCCGGACGCGACCTGCCCGAAGTGCGGTGCCAAGCTGATCGGCGACGGACATGACAGTCCGTTTGAAACCTTCCTTGGCTTCTACGGTGATAAATCTCCCGATATTGACCTCAACTTTTCTGGCGAGGTACAGGGCAAGGTACATAAATACACCGAGGAACTGTTCGGCGCGGAGAACGTTTTCCGCGCAGGCACCATCGGAGAAGTTGCGGACAAAACTGCCTACGGCTATATTATCAAATATCTTGAGGAGCGCGGCGTATCACTCTCCCGTTCCGAGATGAATCGGCTGGTCGGTCTTTGCGTCGGTGTTAAGCGTACCACGGGACAGCACCCCGGCGGTATCGTCGTTGTTCCCAAGGAATATGAGATCTACGATTTCTGCCCGGTGCAGCACCCGGCCGATGACCCAAAATCGGATATTGTCACGACGCACTTTACCTTTGAGTATTTGCATGACACGCTGCTCAAGCTGGACGAACTCGGACACGATATGCCGACCAAATACAAGTGGCTGGAGCGCTACTCCGGCACCAACGTCATGGACGTAAAAATGAACGATGCATCGATCTACGAGCTGTTCCAGTCCACTAAGCCGCTTGGCATTTCTCCTGAGGATATCGGCGGCTGTCAGGTGGGAACGTGGGGCATTCCCGAGATGGGAACAAGATTTTTGCAGCAGGTTCTGATCGATGCAAAGCCCAAGAACTTTGCTGACCTTTTGCAGATTTCCGGTCTGACCCACGGTACTGACGTATGGCTGGGTAACGCGCAGGATCTGATCAAAGAGGGTATTTGCGATATTTCTAAGGTCATCGGATGCCGTGACGGTATTATGCTGGACTTGATCCGCTACGGTCTTGATAACGCCATGTCCTTTAAGATTATGGAAAGCGTTCGTAAGGGCAAGGGACTGACACCGGAGTGGGAGGAAGAAATGCGTAAGCACGACGTTCCCGACTGGTATATCGGCTCCTGCAAAAAGATCAAGTATATGTTCCCCAAGGCACACGCAGCGGCTTACGTTATGTCGGCCATTCGCCTTGGCTGGTATAAGATTTATATGCCGACCGTTTTCTATGCAGCCATGTTTACCGTCGCGCCCAACGGCTTTGACGCCGAGATCGTCATGCGCGGCAAGAAGTACGTGGAAAATTACATCAAGGACGTAGAAAAACGCGGTAAAGAAGCCTCTCCCAAGGAGCAGAGCTCGATTTCCACCTTCCAGCTGGTCATGGAGGCCTACGCGCGCGGTATCAAGTTCTTGCCTGTCGATATCAATAAATCCGAGGCGCATTGCTATCGTCCCGAGGGAGATCGCGCCATTCGCTTGCCGTTCTCCTCGCTGCCGGGTCTTGGCGATACCGCCGCGGATAATATTGAGAATGCACGCAAGGAGGAGCCGTTTGTGTCCATCGAGGATATGCAGATTCGTGCCAAGCTGACCAAGGCAGTTATCGATATTTTGCGCCGAAACGGCGTTCTCGACAATATCGATGAGACCGATCAGATGTCTGTCTTCAATTTTCTCTGATACACTTGACAAACGCTACAAGATATGATAAACTAAACTATCTTTTCTTCAAGGAGATATGATGATGAAACGTACACTTGCTTTTCTTCTTGCCATGCTGATGCTGATCTGTTGCATGGCTACCTCTTGCACCGAGCAGCCGCCGGTAGAGGACCCCACGCCCGACACCGAAACACCGGAAACGCCCGATCCCGAGCCTGCGCCTGAACCCGAGCCCGAACCTGAACCTGAACCTGAGCGCGTCCGAATCGTTATGTCGCCAGATATACATATGACTCGCCTGTTGGCGTGGAATGAACTGACCACCGAGGATCGTGCGCAGATGTGGGTCGATGCAATCATTGCAGAACATGAAGAGGAGCCTATCGATCTGTTGGTATTGCAGGGTGACCTCACGCTGGACCACTGGATGCATGGTGGTAACCATATCAAGGACGGTAGTAGCGATACGCAGGAATTCTTTGATAAGTATATTCCGCTGCTTCCCGAGGAGATCGAGGTGTTCGCACTGCCCGGCAACCACGAGCAGTACGGTGATGACAACTGGTATGAGATCACAGGTAACGATCGTCAGGATTATCGCGTCATGGGCGATCACTTGATCCTTCTGTTGGATAACTTTGCCGACGGTTTGGATCCCACGGAGCACCATGACGGCGTTTATACCGGCGTAGATATGGAGTATGTCAACGAGATCGTTGCGAAACACCCCGATAAGAAGATTTGGATGATCACGCACTTTACACACTTGCCCTACGAGTCCGAGGAGTTCAAGGAGTTCCTTAGAACCAACACCAACGTTAAGGCAATTTTCCATGGTCATAACCACACACTCAATGTGGAGGATCTTGGGGATGAGTATAACAATGTCAAGTTGATTATGTGTGGTCAGTTCTCTTATACCGGTTCTCAAAAGACATTGGATATGTATTATTCCTTCCGTGATCTGATTCTGGAGGAAAATTCTGCAACTTGCAGCTATATCATTCCCGAACTGGACATGGAGATCAACGGTGAGCTTGTTTTCTACGACTACGTTACCGATGTTGAGTTTGCGTACTAATCGAAGTATAGAAGTATAAAGGAGATTACGCCATGAAGCGCATTTTGATTTGCTTGTTGTGCCTGCTTTTGTGTGGTTCGATGCTCTTTGGCTGTGCACCGACCGAGGAACCCGCCCCCGAGACGGACGATCAAACGCAGCCTGAGCCCGATCCCGAACCTGAGCCTGAACCCGAGCCCGAACCCGTTCGCACCGATTTCCGCGTTGTCATCTCGTCGGATATTCACTGCACACATCTTTTGGAGTGGTACGGTGTCAATTACCGTGACCGCATGCAGATGTGGGTCGATGCTATTCTGTACGAGCACAAGAAGCAGCCGATTGATCTTTTGATCCTCAACGGCGACCTGTCGTTGGATTTCTGGGCACACAGCGGTGGCGGCTCCTGGATCAAGCAGGATCGCAGCACCACCGATGAATTTGTCTGCGATTTCGTGCTGCAGCTCCCCAAGGAGATTAAGGTTTTGATTATGCCCGGTAACCACGAGCAGTATTCCAATGAGGATTGGGAGATGATCACGGACAACTCCCGCCAGGAATATACCGTGCTTGGCAATAATCTCTTTATCATGCCCGATAACTTTGCCGGCGAGCTGGATCCCGATTATCATCACGACGGCGTATATACCGGCGTCGATATGGAGTTCCTGGAGGATGTTGTCGCAGAGCATCCCGACAAAGACATTTGGCTTATCGCTCATTACTTTGATATGACCAAGGAAAGTGACGAGTTTAAGGACTTCCTGGCTACCAACGATCGTGTCAAGGGCCTGTTCCACGGTCATATTCACACCAACGACGTTCAGGAGCTGGGTGATGCGTATAACAATCTGACCATCGGCGTGACGGGTAACTTTGCCTACACCAAGGAAGCTGATATTCTCGGCTCCTTCTGGGGCTTCCGCGACCTGGTGATTACAGCCGACGGTGCTGTCAGCCATTACATCATCGCCGACAGTGAGGCTGTCGTCAACGGTGAGGAGGTCATTGTCGACCGCGAAGAGGTTAGCGAGATCGTTTACGACTGATCTTTCAAGAAAACCAAATCCGCCCGAGGCTTTTGTGAGCTTCGGGCGGAAATTTTTATAAAATCAGTTCAGCTGAACGGTCTCTCCCGGCTTGACCGAGTACAGTTTTTCGTGGTCAACGAACCAGACCTCGATCAGCGTCGGATTGTAGACGCGCGTACCGGCGGCAGAGAATTGCAACGAATTGAACGCGTCGATGTAATCATAGATCTCGATATTGGTGGCGTACCAGATTTCGGGACGGTTGCCGATGTACTCGGCAAATTCCTCGATAACGTTCCAGTTGTTCAGTGCATCGAATTCATAGGAGTGGCCCCATACGTAAAAGAGAGGCGGATCATTGAAGAGCTTGGTTTCCACAAACGCACGTGCCAGATCCATCAGACGGGGATCATTATGATGGCAGGTGGCAGGCATGCGCAGCCAGTCGGTGGGAAGGCCGAAGTGACCGGTCGACACGACCGTACGGCAGTATTTGATGCCGCATACGCGAAGTGCCTCGACCGTCATGTCAGAATTGGTACCAAAAGGGTAGGCTGCGCCGCGGATGATGGTGCCAAACATTTCCTCCAGCTGCTCGCGGTCGCGGATAATGTCGCGCACGCAAACGTTTTCGGGCAATCGCTCCCAGAAGGGATGATCTGCGCCGTGAACGGCGATCTCCATGCCGCTGTCCTTGAAGCATTCCAGTGTCTCGCGATAGGTCATGCGGCGCTGTGCCTGACCGGCAGGATACACAGTGCCCTCGGGTGCGAACATGTCGCTGTTGAGGTTAAAAGTGCCCTTGAGGCCGTTTTTCTTCATGATCTCGATCAGGCGAAAATCGGTCTGTACGCCGTCATCATAACTGAGCGTGAGCGCCTTGCAGCGTCCACCGGGGTAGCGAAGTCTGAGTCTTGACATAGTCGTCTCTCCTTTACGGTAAAAAATCGTGCCGTGATCGCGGCGGATGTTACCATCTATTATAGCAAATTTTTATCCGCTGTGCAAGAGAAATTTAGCATTTTCCAAGTTTTTTTGATAAAAAACGGAATAGGGGCTTTCTTTTTTTTGAAAAATGTGGTATACTTTATACAGAAAAAATATGCGAGGTATCTTCATGCTCTCTAAGCTTCGGGCTTTTTTTGATCGCGGCGGCAAGACGTCGCGTGGGAAAACGCTTTTTCACAATACTGCAGCCCTTTCGGTCGGCCGCCTTGGCTCCAAGGTGCTGGTTTTCCTGCTGATCCGCTTTTATACAGGTGTTCTGACCGACGCGCAGTACGGCACGGCAGATCTGATCACCAATTTGGCCAATCTTCTGATCCCATTGGCTTGTGCCGGCCTGTCCTCCGGCTTTTTCCGTTTTGTTGCCGAGGCGCAGAGCAGAAATGATCAGCGACGCGTCTTCAATTCCGGACTTGTGCTGCTGGCGGTAGCGGGACTGATCTTTTTGTGTCTGTCCCCCTTGCTTTTACTTTGGAAGTATTTTTCACCCTACGTTTTCTTGGTCGTCTTGTACGTTTTGGTGGCCAATGCGCATTACTTCTGCACGGAATACATTCGCGGACTCGGCAATTACAGCCTGTTTGCCATCCAGGGTCTATTGAATACCGCGTTGAATATCGCCTGGAATTTGTTGCTGCTCTTGCCCTTTGATATGGGTGTGACGGGATACGTGCTGAGCATCATCCTGGCGGATCTGATGACCACCGTCTTTGTTTTCTGGCGTGCACGCCTTTGGGAGGTGCTTGCGCTGCGTCGCGCCGACAAGCAGCTGATGAGGGATATGCTTCGCTTTTGCCTCCCTCTCATTCCGGCGACTGTCTGCTGGTGGGTGACCAGTGTTTCTGACCGTTATATGGTGACCTACTTTTGCGGTGAGGCGGCCAACGGTCTGTATACGGCTGCTTACAAGATTCCCAATCTTTTGACGATCTGCGGAAGTATTTTTATTGAGGCTTGGCAATTCTCCGCTGTGGTGGAAAACCGCAAGCGCAGGGAAGAGGAGAGCGAGCAGGAGTGCCTGCAGCGGCGGCGAAGTGTGACCGGATTTTTCGGTCGTATCTTCCGCGGATATGGTCCCTTGCTGTTTATCGGTGGCGGTGCGATGATCATGTGCTCGCAGCTGTTTGCCAAAATCCTTTTTGATCCCTCCTTCTATGCGGCGTGGACGTATATTCCCGTTTTGATGGCGGCGACCGTTTTCTCGGCGCTGTCCAACTTTGTCGGTTCGGTGTATCTGGTGGAAAAGAGAGCCAATATGTCGCTGATCACCTCGGCGATCGGTGCGGTGCTCAACGTGCTTTTAAATCTGATCCTCATTCCCGCCATGGGTGCTATGGGTGCTGCAATTGCAACCCTTTGTGCGTACGCTGCGCTTCTTCTGATCCGCATGATCAATGCACGCCGCTATATTCCTTTCGCTTGCCAGCCGACAAGACTGATCACAAGCTGCGCTTTGCTGGTGTTTCTGGCGCTCTTCATCTCGCCGCTGTGGCACTCCTTCGGTGCTGCTGCCGTTGTTTTCTTCCTTTTGGCCCTCAATAACATTGGCCCCTTGTACCGCTGCGTAACCCAATGGCTGCAAATTCGTCAAAAAACTTAAAAATATTTTGATTTTTTTCAAAAAAGGTATTGCAATTTGGAAAGCTTTGTGGTATAATATCAAGGCTGTGTGTGCAGTGACACGCACGGAAAGGGTGGTCCGCTGCGGGCTCGTAAGAACACCCGGATATTATGAGGAGGACTTGATATTATGGATCTGATCAAGGCTTTTACACAAGAGCAAATGAAGGAAGAGGTTCCCGCGTTCAATATCGGTGACACGGTACGCATCCACAACAAGATCGTTGAGGGTACGCGCGAGAGAATCCAGATGTTCGAGGGTACTGTTATCGCTAAGAACGGCGGCGGTATCTCCGAGACGTTCACCGTCAGACGTATTTCCTACGGCTGCGGCGTTGAGAAGGTGTTCCCCATCCATTCTCCTAACGTCGTTAAGGTTGACGTTATCCGTCGCGGTAAGGTTAGACGCGCTAAGCTGTTCTACCTGCGTGACAAGGTCGGTAAGGACGCAAAGGTTAAGGAGAAGAAGTAATTCTCACTTGCCGCTTACCATACAGAAGGCCACGGGCATCGCCCGTGGCTTTTTGTCATTCATGAGAAAGGCTTTCCCCAAAATAGAGGGAAAGCCTTTGTTAGTTTGTTTATTTCTTTTTCTTATTCAGTACGATGCATACGGCCACGCCGGCAATAATAACGGCTGCCGCGATGGGAAGCAGGAACAGGGGAGAGAAGGCGTTTTCCGTTTCGCCGCTGTCCGTCTTTGGTGCATCTGCACCGCAAGCGGTGCATTTGCCGTCCTCGCCAAAGGTGTGCTCTAAGGGATCACCATAGCTCACACCGCAGACCTCGCAAAGGGCAGCCGCATCGCAGCTTGCCGTGCCGCCGGTATGACCCTTGTTGACTGTGATGCGGCGACTGGTCATTTTATCACCGAAGGGGTCGCTGATCATGATGGTCTTGGGACGGTCGGTGCCGACAATGGTGTAGACGCCATTGTCAGGCTGCAGGACAGTCGATCCGACCTTGACGGTAGCCGAGGTCAGGGAGCTGACCGTGAAGCTTGCAGAGCCGCAATACGAGGCCTCGTCCTCAATGCCGTTGATCGAAAGCTCATTGTTGATCGCCAGGGTGAACTGGTTGTTCGGGCGGAAGGTCTCGCCGCTGACAGGGGAAAACCAATGGAAATCAATGACGTTGCCATCCTCGGAGAAGCGCAGCATCAAAAGCATGCCAACGCCGCCGCGTGAGCCGTCGATGTCCTGCGCATTGGCCATGATCTGATAGACTGTGTTTCCGTTGACGCCCTGATCCTGGCGCATGACCAGATCGCCCGAATAGCTCTTACTCCAGGCGTGACCGCACAGCAGCATGAGAATGTTTTCGTGCTTTTTGAGAAGATTGTTCCAAAGTCGGTCAGCACCCACGGCAGGCGCGAGCTCGTTTTCCTCAGCAGCCGTCTTGGCGGAGTCACCCTGCATGTAGCCGTGCGTGGTAACGATCACCTTGTGATTGGGGTGAGAGGTAACGATCTCATTCGCCCAGGAAATCGTTTTATTGTCGGGTGTATACTCCAAAGCAATCACCAAATAATCGGTATTACCGCCCTTGAAGGTGAAGTAGGTATTATCGGACTTGGTCTCGTCCATGGTTCCGGCATAACTGTCAAAGCTTTGGAACAGCTCCAGCGGAAAATATTGGTTGTATATGCTGGTATCGCGACCGGTGGGCGTGTAATCATGGTTGCCGTAGGAGATGGAATACTCAATGCCTGCCTCACTCAGAATATCAAAGGCATTGCGTGCATTGGCGAACTCTGTGTGCGAGGAGGTGGTATCGCCCGTGTGACCGTTCCAGGTGACGTCGCCAAGGTCAATGGCAAAGCGGATGTTTTCTTTTTCTTTGTTATCCGCGATCCATTGCATGATGGTATTGAGCTTGTGGGGATATGCGGCGGAAAGCTCTTGAATGTCGGGAATAACAGCGATGGAATAGGCACCGGGCTCGGTGGTATATCCCGGAACCCAGTCGTAGAAATAGTCCGAGTCGTAGGAATTGATCAGCAGCTTTTGGAAATAGAGATCCGCCTGTGCGGTTGTCTGTGCGATCAGCGTGATGGACTTGATGAATTCGAAGTTGAATTTTTCATGCGCTTCCAAGTCCGAGCAGATCACTTCAAATTCAGTCATCATATTTTCTTTCAACGCTTTGGTATCTAGATTTTTCTTGGCGGTTTTTCCGTTGACATCGGTCAGTTGCAGCGTCAGGGATTGGATCAGCGCAGGATCGGCGGTCTTGACATTAAAGGTAAAGGCCGTGCGCGCCGGCTTATAGATCGGAAGAGCATAGGCAGAGGTGGAAATGCTGCCGCTGCCGTTTACCGTCATTTTGAGCATGCCGTTCTCATCTGCGGCAGTTGCGTCGGTAGCGCTCCAGCCTTGTGTACTCATGGTAGCATCAACGCCAATCTTCTCCAGGGGAACGATCATGATCTTGCCAAGCGCCATGGTAATTTCCTTTTCAAGGAAGAAATAGAAGCGCATGTAATTGATGTTGGTCACGTCCAGTTGCCCGTTTTTGATGGCGCCTTCGGAGAAGGGGAGATACATATAGTTCCAGCCGTTTTGAAGCTTATGCTGCTTGTGCGGACCGAAATTCAATTCCAGCTTGTCACAAGTGCCGCTGGAGGTCAGCTCCATTTCGCAGTTGGAGGTGAGCACCGTGGCATCGGAAACGTAGAACTGAACGCGAAGCGCCAATTCACTGTATTCGTAGTCCTCGATACTGATCGGATTTTTGGCAAGATAGGGCGCCTTGAATTCGATCAACGTGCTCTTTCCCGGTGCATTGAGTGCTGCGACGGTGCCGTTATTGATGTCAACCATTTCAAATCTTTGGTTGCATTGTAGTGTGCGGCTCTTGTCCTCTGGGTCATAAATGACCCAGTTTTCGTCATACTCGTGCATATCCGGTGCTTCGTATAGCGCATCCGTGACTTCAACGGCCGCCGAAACGGATAACGGGGTGAGCAGCGTTATGGGAAGAAGAGCAAGTGTCAGTACAAAGATGAGTAAGCGTTTCATAATAATCTCCTTTATAACCTATGAGCTCTGCGCCGTCAGGCCTCGCAGCTTTGCTCAAATTGACTTTGATACAGCGTGGCATAAAAACCACCCTTGGCAAGCAGCGTGTCGTGATCACCCTGCTCGACGATATTTCCGTCTCGCATGACTAGTATGACATCAGCGTCACGAATGGTGGACAGACGGTGCGCGACGATGAACGAGGTGCGACCTTGCATCATTTTGTTGAAGGCATCGCGGATTTTGATCTCGGTGCGGGTATCGATGGAGGAGGTTGCCTCGTCTAAAATCAGCATTGGCGGCAGAGAAAGCATGATGCGTGTGACGCACAAAAGCTGCTTTTGACCCTGCGAAAGACCGCCGCCGTCCTCACCGATGACGGTATCATAGCCATTGGGCAGCCGCTTGATGAAATGATGCGCGTGGGCGGCACGGGCGGCAACCTCCACCTCAGCGTCGGTCGCATCGGGCTTGCCCATGACAATATTTTCACGAACCGTGCCGGACTTCAGCCAAGTTTCCTGCAGCACCATACCGTAGGACGCACGCAGGCTGTCACGGGTGATCTCCTTGATCTTGCTGCCGTCAACCAGAATATCTCCGGCCTCGGTGTCGGCAACTCGCATACGCAAATTGAGCAAGGTGGTTTTTCCGCAGCCTGTCGGACCGACGATGGCAATGCGCTGTCCGGGCTTGACGGTAAGATTAAAGTCCTTGATCAGCGGTCGCTCGGGCGTATAGGCGAAGGAGACGTGCTCCACAGCAACGTTACCTTGTACATCGGTAAGAATATCGGCATCGGTGTCCGCGGTCTCCGGTTGCTGCTCGATCAGCGCGAAAATGCGCGACGCACAGGCAAGTGCGTTTTGCAGTTCGGTGATGACACCGGAAATTTCGTTGAAGGGCTTGGTATATTGGTTGGCGTAGTTGAGAAAAACAGTAAGCTTACCGACCGTCATAGCGCTGCCGGCAATGCCAAAGCCCATGGCAGCCAAAGCACCGGTCAGCGCAACGCCTGCATAAACGAGAGAGTTGATAAAGCGAGTGCTGGGATTGACCAGAGAGGAATAGAAGGTAGCGCGCAGCGCCGTACGGGACAGGCGCTCGTTGATATCGTCGAACTCGGTGAGTGCCTCGTCCTCATGCGAGAAGGCCTTGACGATTTTCTGATTGCCGATCATTTCCTCGATCAGCGCCGTTTGCTCTCCGCGCAGCGACGACTGCTCACGGAACATATCGTAGGTATGCGTAGCGATATATCTTGCGACAAGGAGCGACAGCGGCGTCAGAACGACGACCACAGCGGTAATGCTGGCATCAATGGTCAGCATAAAGATCAGCGTGCCAAGAATGGTCAGAACACCGGTGAATAGCTGGGAAAAGCCGAGCAGCAAGCCGTCGGCAAACTGGTCAACGTCGGCAATGACGCGGCTGACTGTGTCACCAATGGGAGAGCTGTCCAGGTAGGAGAGCGGCAGACGCTGGATGTGATGGAACGCCTCGCGTCGCACGTCTCGTACGACCTCAAAGGTAATTTTGTTGTTGATGGTGTTGAGAAGCCACTGCGCGATGGCAATGACACCGGAGAAAACAGCAGCACGCAGCAAAAGCGGTATCATTCCCCTAAAATCAACGTTTCCCTCGACAATCAAGTCGATGGCTTCACCAAGTATGATGGGAATATACAACGTGAAAAAGACGACGGCTGCAGACATGAGCAGCGACAGGAGAAACAGTACGCGGTAATTGCGCAAATATTTCAGTACGCGACGCAGCGTGGAAAGGCTTTCCGACAGGGAAAGCTTTTTCTTTTTGGGAGGCATTTGACGCTTTTTTACATTTTGTTTGTTTGCCATGGTTTAC
>JAFTSR010000043.1 GCA_017467225.1 Clostridia bacterium
CACTCTTGATGATGCGGTGGAGCGTGCGCTGTATACCAAACGGATCGGGCTGAATCCTGAGCAGGTGCAGGATTTTTATCCCACTCCCGGTACTGCATCTACGGTGATGTATTATACGGGACTTGATCCGTTCTCAATGAAGGAGATCTACACCCCCACGGATTACCGCGAGAAACAGCTTCAGCGGGCTTTGCTCCAATACCGTAAACCGCAGATGCACTCCATGGTGCGTGAGGCACTCCGCAAATGCGGCAGGGAGGATCTGATCGGCAACGGCAAGGACTGCCTGGTCAGACCGGCAGGGCAAGTGCACACCAACGCACCGCGCGGCGCCAACCAGGACAAGCGCGGCGGCAAGCCCTCACCCTCACGTGGCAACACGAAAAAGCCAGGGAGCAACGAGGGGCGCAAGAACAGGCATAGGTAGGTGGGAGAAATTGGGGCACTGCCCCAAACCCCGCCAAGAACCTTTTTAGGAAAAAGGTTCTTGGAACTCCAAAAACTTTCTGGGGATTTTTGGGGGTTGGGGTTTTAGCGGTTCTGTTCTATATAAGCAAATCAAGAACGGTGCAAAAATGTCACCGTTGTATGAGATAAAACCTTCCAAAATCCTTTTTGATAAAGTTTTTTCGGGGGAGCGCGAGGGCAATGTCATTAAGTTAACAAAAAAGGCTCTCCCTTCGGGAGAGCTCCCGCCCAAGGCGGGTGAGAGGGCAGCCCCCTCTCCGTCGGCTACGCCGCCACCTCCCCCCAAGGGGAGGCTTAACTGAATGACATTGCTTTTACAGTACAAAAAATGTGTGACAAAACCGATGGGTCAAGCGTCCTGCTCGCAGAGCAGATTGATCCACTTCGGCGCAGCGAAGCGGTCACTGCGCGAGCAAACAGCAAAGCAATAGCCATCCAGCAAAGCATATTCCCGTGCGTAGTACGTGCACGCGTCGACAGCATGCGCGATGCTGACGCCATCGGGCTGCAGTTCAATTTCAAAGGCAGACGGTGAGAGCGACATACCAAGACCCGTCACCTTCATAAAGCTTTCCTTGAGCGTCCAGTAGCGGAAAAAGCGCAGCGTTTTCTCCTCCTCGGTCGGCTGCGAGGCAATGTCGGCAGCCTCACGGGCGGTGAAAAAGCGCTTAGCCAGCATTTCCCTTCCCGACACAATTTTTTCCACGTCGCAGCCTACCTCGCTGTCCGAGACAGCACACAGGACAACATTCCCAGCATGGGAAAGATTGAAGAAAAGCCCGGGGTGATCGGCAAGATACGGCTTACCGTGCTCATCGTAGCCGACAGTGTACTGCGTAACGCCGACATCCGCCAGCGCGCGCCACAGCAGAAGCTCTGCCGCCAGCGAACGCACACGATCCTCCTGCCGGCGCAGGCGATCGATCTTATCCTTTCGCCAGACAGGCATGGTGTCGTAGTAACGCGCAAAGGTCTCCTGCGAGCCAAGCGCATCCGTTTGGGCAACGTATATTTTAACGTAGGAACCGCTTTGCATGTCAACACCTCGCTTTACTCGTCAATTTATAATAAAATTTCGTTGAAAAAAAGCACTGCTTGCGCAGTGCTTTTTTGGCGGAGGCGGTGGGATTCGAACCCACGGACGATTTTACTCGTCACTCGATTTCGAGTCGAGACCGTTATGACCACTTCGATACACCTCCGTATCTCGGTGACGGCGTGCGCCGCAACAGAGGTATTATACACCAAAAGAAAGAAAAAGTCAAGGGTTTTTTTCATTTTCCTTGACTTTTTCGAATATCTTTTGCGTATTTCCGGCATCATTTATGCCCTGTCTGCTCATATTGGTAGGAAATCTCTGCATCACGGTACAAGGAGCCCTCGACCAAGGTCAGATTGTCTCCGGTATTTGTGATGTGCGCATCCTTTGTCACGATCAGCGCGATATCGCACTTCAAAAGCGTCTGTGCCGCATCGTCAGGCAGCGCATCTGCGATAAACATCGGCGCGACAGCCAACGCGATCTCGGCGCAGCTGTTGGTATCGGAATACGCCAGCAGCCCGTGCAGTGCGTGGCGATAACGTCCGTCGGCAGGGTCAACATAGAGCGTGGCGACCGTTCCGTCGGCATAGGTGTAGGTGCGCATCATATCTGACTCGCGCAAGGCATAGCTGCGCAAATCGACCACCGCCAGATCTCCGCGATAGGACAGCACCGCCGCGTCGCAGATAGAATTCCGGTAGCGGTCAAAGTAATTGTAAGCGTAAGACTCCTCTCCAACGGTATCCAAATTGCGCATATAGCCATCGCTCGAAGCAAGATTTCCCAGCACAAATCCGGCAGAAGCCAGCGTGTCCGCCATAGCATCGATGATGAACGCATTTTTCAGCCAGGCGAAATCGATCAGCGCGTCCAGCTCATACGCTGCCGCCAGCGCGAGATACTCCTCGGCAACATGCAGGCAGATTTGATGATTTTCCATCAGCTCCAGCGAAATCATCGCAGGATCGTTGCAATAGCGCAGCAGCTCGTCCACGTAGCTTTGAGCGTCCTCAGAGCGCCACGGATCGCGGCCGGCAGCAAAATGATCGTTTTCCGCAACGAACAGATCGGAATATTCGGTGTAAATCGGCGCCAGGTACAAATAACGCTCCTCGGATGCAACCATAGCAGCCAGTGCGTCGTACAAAACGGGATCGACAGTCAAAATGCTGTTGGGTGCGCGATTGATCTCATAGACATTGACAATATCCTCATAGGCCACGTATTTATCAAACAGCGCGTAAAAATAGTTGCCGTATTCGGTGTACAGCGAAGTCAGCGCACGGTATTCTGTCGTCGCATCTCCAAGGACACCCAGCTGATACTGCAGCACAAATTCCTGGGAAAAGCCCGTCGTTTTATCACTGACCTCAATCTCGCGCCATCCCGCGTCCTTTTTCAGTAGAGACGTAACAAAGACGGTCAGGGCAATGACACCGACAAGCAAAAAGGCGACGATCAGCACCACGCGCAGTTTGATATGGCTTTCCGAAACCTCAACCTTATGTACCGTGGGCACAACCGGCTCTCTGCGTCTGCCAAAGCCTCTTGACTCTCTCATAATAATCTCCATTCTGCCGCTTCTGCTGCGGCGCAAGCTTGTTTTGATGGAAAATACCGCACACGCCGGGCCGTTGTGACCGGGAGCATACGGTATTTTCCTATGATTGTCTTGATTATCGCGCGCAAATCAGAGCAGAGCCAGCAGAAGCAGCAGCAGGAACAGTCCCACCACAGCGCCTGCGGTGATCAAGCCTGCGATTGCACCGCGACGGCACGCCTTGAAGTTACGGATATACTTCTTCTTTTTGAAGATAAGACCTGCGATCAGACCCACGATCGGCAACAGGAAGGAACCGAAGGTATACCATCCGCTGCCCGTATCGTGCAACGGCGTATCCAGAATGAAGTTGCTTCCTTTGAGCGCATCCTCTGCGGCATCGCCGGGCTGTGCGTAGGTGTTGTAATTCTCGTCGATGGTGATCGACTTGAGCGGCTCATTCTTCTCGCGAATGGCGCGATACTCTGCGATCTCCTTGGCATTACCGTAAACAAAGTGGTTGTTTCCGATGTCTACCAGCTCGGGCTTGTCCTCGCTGTAGTCATGTACCGAAGGATCGTAGGTGAACAGCACCTTGTGCTTCTCCAGCTTGGGATCGGGAATCGGAATAGCCGAAATCAGCGAACGGGTGTACGGATGCATCGGATAGTCAAACAGCTCCTCTGCGTCCGCGACCTCTACGATATCGCCCTTGTAGATAACACCGATACGATCCGAAATAAAGCGGACGATCGACAAGTCATGCGCGATAAACAGGTAGGTGACCTGGCGCTCCTTCTGGAACTTCTTGAGCAGGTTCAGAACCTGCGCACGAATAGAAACGTCCAGTGCGGAGATCGGCTCGTCGGCAACGACCAGCTCAGGCTCCATAACCATGGCACGTGCGATACCGATTCTCTGGCGCTGACCGCCGGAGAACTCGTGGGGGTAACGGGTCAGGTGCTCAGGAAGCAGACCGACCTCCTCGATCATTTTCTCAACCTTCTGTACACGATCCTGCTCGTTCTCATAGAGCTTGAAGTTGTACAGGCCCTCGGAAACGATATAATCTACCGTAGCACGCTCGTTCAGCGAAGCTGCGGGG
>JAFTSR010000044.1 GCA_017467225.1 Clostridia bacterium
ATCAATTTCAAAAAAATTATGCCAGTGCAGCTCGATCTGATTGTCGGTGATCACGCGTCGCATGTAGTATCGGTCGACGTGTGACGCCGGGTTGGGGGATTCCATTCGCGTGGGTGGCGTGTATTCCATGCTTTCCTCCTTCTTTGGTAAAAGCTTGTTGGGATTTTACCATATTTTTTGTTTTATGGATCAAGTCAATTATACACAGTTTGCATGTGGTTGTCAAGAGCACCGCCGACATTTCGTGACAACATATTTTTTGATTTTGTTTCAAAAAGATACAGTTTCTTGTCCTCATACATAAAAGCCCCCAAGTCATGGAGGCTTTTGTGTGATCAGCGATTGTTTGGCACAAGGCGAGCCGGAAATTGGGAAACGTCCACCTTGCTTGCGTTGGCACCGCTGATGTATTGAACATTACTCAGGGAGAAATTGTCGTATGAATTGTAGGAGCCGAGATAGTATTCCGCATCATACATGCGCACAGTATAGACGCCTAAAGCATCGTTATAGGTAAATGGCGCACCGGGCGTGGGACGCAACAGCAGGCTGACGCCGCGGTTGCTAAAGCCTTGCACGTTCAGATACAGTTTATTCTCACCCCACAGGTAGTAAAGATGAACACCGCCGTCTGTCACCTCCATATAAATGCTGGGAGAAGCACTTCGCGCTGTGGTAGAAGCCAAGAAATTTCCGTTGTGCTTGCCTGAGAAATACAACACTTTTCCGAGAATGTTTTGCTGCATTTGCAGTGTATACGCCGTTCCGTGAGCCTGTGGAATGGGAGGCTCATCCATGGTGTTAGGGGGCATCCCGTCCACAGTGACCAGCTGCGCAGGAAACTGCGAAACGTGGATGTTGCCCGCATGATTGCCACTGATGTAGCTGATATTGCATGCACCGATGGTAGGGTGATTATTGTAGGTGCCAAGCCAAAAATCTTTCCCGTCAAGCGTGGTGACGATGACGCTGGTTGCTTGATCAAAGCGAAAAACGGCCGTTGGCGTCAGGGAAACGATTGCCTGTGCGGTGCCTGCGCCTGTGCTTACGATATCAATATATTTTTTCAGATATCCGTCCATGAACCAGAGGCGGAAGCCGCCGTCCACCGGCTTATAAAATACGTCTGTGGCGCGGTTGGGGTCGGCAACGGTGGATAAATATTTTTCGGTAACGCTACCGCTGAAAAAGACGGTCTGTCCGTTCTGATTCTGAGAAAGTGCCAATTTGTAGCCGACATTTGGTTGCGGCTTGGCTGCAGTGAAGGTGACGCTGCTCTGATTGGGGCGCGCCAGCAAAACGGTCACGTAGTAAATATTCGTTCTGTTGTCGTGACCGCGCGTGAACCAATATATTTTGACACCGTTTGCCTGCGCAACATCCGATGCATTTTGCGCATGGGTGTAGATAGCATCTTGCGTCGTAGGGCTGTTACAGATCAAGGTAAATGTATCTTCTCCGTTCTGACATGCACGGATAAGTGCCGATCGAAAGGCTGCGGAAACGCTGCCGGGGGAGTCCACATAATGCCCGTGCAATCTGGCAAGGCTTTGCTCGTTGGCGCGGCAGACGGGAATTTGAATGCCGCATTCGGCATAGACGTTGTAATACACGCGCGTGCTGCCGATTCTGAGGTCGGCATCGGTTACGTTGACGTAGGCGTCGCTTGAATAGTTGGTACCGTGGATATTGACATAATTCCATCCGGCATCTACCTGATACCAGTCGCCGTTCAGCTGCACAAGATTCCACATGTGTCCCTCATCGCCCACGACGCCGCCGACGGACATGCAGGGAATGCCGAAGCTGTTGAGCGCCCAGGACAGAACCTGCGCGTAGCCGACGCAGGCAATCTCTTTTTCGATCAACGCACCGTAAAGGGAACGAACATGCGTGCCGATGGTAACAAAATCGGTATTTTCCACCAGCCAATGCACCAGGTACTGTACTTTTTCTGCGTCGGAAAGTCCGCGGCAGTCTGCCTCCCATGTGAACAGCGTGTCGAGCATGATTTCACAGGCTTTAGCATAATCTGTGTCGGACATGCAGGCAGGGTTCCACTCCGCGCGATAGACACGACCGGCATCATCGTAAAAGGCGATGGGCGCGGCGTTCTGATATTCCAGGAGAAACAGCTCGGGGCACTGTCCCTGCAGCAGCTGATAGAATAAATCGTATTCTGCTGCGGAAATATCCAGCTCGCAGAAGGCTTCCCGGTGCTTGAACAGGTTGTAAAGGCGCAGAAATTGCTCATACTGGCGCTCACCCAGTTGATCGATCAAGGGACGGGAGCGCAGATCGGTGACGGCGGCAAAGCCACACGTACAGTGCATGAACAGGGGATCGTGTTCTCCTGCCGACGACTCAGTCAGACGGTGCACGTGGGCGTCCTTCAACTCCTCATATCCTTCTTTTTTACCGCATACAGTACATTTTTTGTGTGCGGTATATCCGAACGAGGTGGGAGTCGCCGGCTTTTCCGGGATGTCAACGTAATCGTGCTCTCCGACGATGACGGTGTAGCCGTCCTTATGTCCGCAGCGGCGGCAGACGCGGTGTGAGGTATAGCCGTTTCGCGTGCAGGTAGCATCCGTGCCGGCGATGGACTGATAGTTGTGACCGCCGGGGATGACGGTATAGCCGTCGATCTCGTGGCAGTTCAGGCAAAAGCGGTGCTCCGTATAGCCGTCCTCCTCGCAAGAGGCTGCTTGTCCGGGCATGATCTGATAATTATGCGCACAGCCCGAGACAGAGGGCTCCTCGGTGTCAGGCGTGGCATTGCTGTCCGACTCTGATGGCGTTGGCGTCTGATCGCAGGAAATAAGCCAGGCGGATAGAAGCAATATGGACAAAATAATACACAAAAAGCGAGAAAGCTGTATCTTCATAAACACAATTCTCCTTATCAGGCAGGCTGACTTCATTATATCACAATTTTTGCGAAATGTCTACTATTTTCTGCATTTATTTACAAAATATACGCGCCCCTGCACTTTGGCAGGGACGCGTATGACGGGTATTACTTTTTCTTTTTGCGCAGCCGTACTGCTGCTTGAACAGCCGTCCAAAATAGTCCTCCGAGTAACCCGCAATCCTGGCGGCATCGCCCAGCGTGATCGTCAAAATGAAAGCTGAAGCAGGACATGAATTCCTTGTGTGCATGATCGTGTCGGTAGGAATGAAAGTCAAACGGGCTGAGCACGCTCAGCGTGCCACGCGCAAACGGACGTTCCACGCCGTTGAGGCGGTGCATCCCCCGGCCATCATCCATAAAATCAATTTCAAAAAAATTATGCCAGTGCAGCTCGATCTGATTGTCGGTGATCACGCGTCGCATGTAGTATCGGTCGACGTGTGACGCCGGGTTGGGGGATTCCATTCGCGTGGGTGGCGTGTATTCCATG
>JAFTSR010000045.1 GCA_017467225.1 Clostridia bacterium
CGACAACAAGTCCATGACCAACCGCCCCGACCTTTGGGGCCATTACGGCATCGCACGCGAGATCGCCGCGCTTTACGATCTTCCTCTCGTTGAATTTGACAAGTACGTGCCCGAAACCACCGAGGCGTACGATGTCAGGATCAAGGACGTGGACCGCTGCCCCCGCTACATCGGCGCAAGGGTAGAGGGCCTTTCGGTCAAGCCTTCTCCCTTTGCGATGCAGAGCCGCATCTGGAGAGTCGGCATGCGCCCCATCAATGCGCTGGTCGATATTACCAACTACGTCATGCTGGCAACCGGCCAGCCCACCCACGTGTTTGACTCCCATCACATCATCGACCACATTGAGGTCAGACGTGCAGAGGAGGGGGAGAAGCTGCAGCTGCTCAACGATAAGGAGCTTGCCCTTTGCGCAGACGACCTTGTGATCGCCGATGCCGAGGGTGCAGTAGCCCTGGCGGGCGTGATGGGCGGCGCAAAGGATTCCGTGCTTCCCGAAACCGAGAGCGTCATTCTTGAGGTAGCAAACTTCGAGTCCCGCGGCGTGCGCAGAACAGCACTCCGCTACGACAACCGCACCGAGGCCTCCTCCCGCTACGAAAAGGCAGTGGACCCCGAGCGCTGCGATCAGGCCCTGGCTCTTGCCATGCAGCTGTTTGCAGAGCTTTACCCCAATATGAAGGTGACGGCCTACAAGGACTTGTACGAGAAGAAGCTGGAAAGAAAAGAGATCGACGTGGCGTTTGACTGGCTGGATAGACGCCTGGGCAAGCGCATTCCCCAGGAGATCGTGGCAAGAAAGCTCGGCATCATGGGATACGACGTGACCTTTACCGAAACGGGCATGCACATCGTCGTGCCCACCTGGCGCTCCACGGGTGACGTATCCATCAAGGCGGATATCATGGAAGAGGTAGCCCGTATGTACGGGTATGAGAATTTTGAGGCCACCACCATCACCACCTCCTTTGACGGTGCCATCAATCAGCTTGGCGTGGACCTCGTTCGCAGAGTGAAGGAATATCTGGCGTTCCGCTGCAACATGCAGGAGATCTTCACCTATCCCTGGATGAGCGATGAGTTCGTACACGCCCTGATGCCCAACACCGAAGGCATTCTGGCCCTGGCAACGCCCCCCTCTCCCACCGAGAGGTACGTGCGCTGCTCTCTGCTGCCCAACATCTGCAAGGCCATCGTGAAGAACGAGCGCAACTTTGGCGAGTTTGATATTTTCGAGGAGGCACAGGTCTTCCTGGACAGCAATTACACCTCGGATTACAAGGGCGAAAGCCTGCCCATGCAAAAGAAGCATCTCGGCTGTGCCTTTGTGGGCGCTTCGGATAACGTTTCCGCCCTGTTCCGCCGCGCCAAGGGCGTGATCGGTGCCATGTCCCGCTTCACCCATATGGAGGCCTTCACCTTTGAGAAGGCGGAAAAGCCCTACTGGGCAGACGAGACGGTGTGGCTGAACATCTGCCTGAACGGCAAGCGGATCGGCGACCTGGCGCTCCTGTCCAAGAAGGCGGCGCTGGCTTGCGGCATCAAGGTGCTGTCCGCCGTGCTGGTCGAGCTGGATATGGATGCACTGGTGCCCTTCAAGTCCAGAACCAACCGCTTCGCGCGGATGCCCGAGTTCCCCATGAACGACTACGACATCTCCTTCCTTGTGGATGCCATGGTCAAGTGGGACGATATCTACGGTGCCGTGATGGCGAAGAAGAACGAGCTGCTCCGTGACGTGCAGTTCGTAGACGAGTACAAGGGCAAGCAGATCCCCGAAGGGAAGAAGTCTGTCACCGTCCGCCTTGTGATCGGCTCGGATCAGAAGACGCTGACGGGCGATGAGATCGAGCAGGTGGCGAACGGCGTGCTGAAGCGCATCGCCAAGACCACCGGTGCGGAGATCCGCAAGAGCTGATCTGCCCGCCGTAATATGCGATCGGCCTTGACCGCTTTTGCGGTCAAGGCCGATTTTTCCTCTCGGATTTTCGCAAATCAGTCAAAACGCCTTGATTTATTCACACTTTTATGATATAATAACATTCCATGCGTGAAAAGTTTACGAAAAGGAGTTGACAGCCGTGTCCAAGTGTGCGATAATCTTAGACAGACAGACAGAC
>JAFTSR010000046.1 GCA_017467225.1 Clostridia bacterium
GATCCGCTCCATGCAGCCCATGCGTCGTCAGACCATGACTCGCCCCATGTTCGAGGCACTGGCTAAGGCGTTCAACCTCAAGCTGGCTGAGAAGTTTTTGAGATAAAGAGACCGGGAAATGCCTTCGGCGACCAAGGGGACTTTTTGGAAAAAGCCCCCTTGGAACCCCAAAAACTTTAATGAAAAGGTTTTTGCTGAATTTGATGCATTTCTGCTCTTTTTGAACCGAGCGATATGCCATGTGGGGTCCCTACCCCACGAGAAGGCTGAAAAGCATTTTCATGATGAAGTTTTTTGAAGATTCCAAAGAAACTTTTTTTCAAAAAAGTTTCTTTGGCGGAGTTTGAGGCGGAGCCTCAACACCTACGGAGGAAACCATGAAATATCCGAACATATGGGGCGCGGGCGCGCTGTTTTGCTATTCCGGTCTGCGGGGAGAGTGTACTCCTGCGCGCGCTGTGTGCGGTCGCCTTCTTGGCGACTTTATCGGCGTGGATTTCGACAATCACGACGTTCAGCTTGTGCTGCGGACGTACAACACAAGAGGGTGGGCGTTTGATGCGGTGGCGTCGGACGTCATCGTCGGGCGGTTGGACGGCTCGCGGCGTTTTTGTTTGACCTTTGCTGCCCAGGACGCGGTGGTGGGCTACTGCCCGGCTGATCGCGCCGTTCCCGCACTGCACGGCGACCTTTTGCAGGAGCTGATGTATGACAGCTGCCGCGTGTTTTACCGCCGCGGCGCGGCATACGCGCTGGCATGCGAGGGCACAACTGACGGGCTGACCCGCTTTGCCATGGTCAGAGATGCTAACCCTGACGAGGCGGCACGGCGTGCCGAGCAGCTGATGAAAAACGCCGACATTGATGATCTGTGCGCGCGTGCCTTGGCGTATTATGACGCGCTGCCTTGCCCTGCCGGCGTTTCGGAGCTGACCGAGCGTACCTTGGCCAAGAGCTATTCTATTATGAAATCGCAGGTCTACAGCCCTGCCGGCTGTTTCTCTCAGCGCTGGACAACGCCCGACCGCCTGCCGCACAGGCATCTTTGGCTGTGGGATTCGGTTTTTCACTCGTTTGGCAACGTGCATATCGACCCTGACCTGGCGCGAGATTCGCTGCTCTCG
Source organism: Clostridia bacterium (assembly GCA_017467225.1). The sequence goes on from JAFTSR010000046.1 coordinate 1,125, forward strand.
GTGCTGGACGGTCAGCGCGAGGACGGCTTTGTGCCGCATATGATTTTGCCGGATCGCACGAGCGACGTGACCCAGCCGCCTGTGTTGGCGTGGGGATTTCTCACGCTGTACGAGCGAACGGGCGATACCAATCTGCTCTATCGCACCTGGGACGCGCTGCGCGCCTACCTTGCCTGGAACGAGCAAAACCGCGCCGGTAGCATCGACGGGCTGTTCTCTTGGTACGTTGATCCCGATGACCCGAACTGCCGCTGCGGCGAGAGCGGCATGGACAATTCTCCTCGCTTTGACGGCGAGAGACTGCTCAACTGCGTGGATTTCTCCTGCTTTATGGCCAACGAAATGCGCTGCATGACGAAAATTGCGCTGCTGCTCGGACAAGAAGAGGCTGCCGATGCCTATAGCCAGCGCTACGCAGAGATCTGCCGCGCCATCGAGCAGCATTTGTACGATGAGGCTGACGGACGCTACTATGACCGCGGCGTCAAGAGCAGAGAATTTGTCAGGGTGGCGGCGGTGTCCTCTTTTTTGCCGCTGTTTGCCGGTGTCTGCTCGCGTGAGCGCGCGGCGGCGCTGGTCGCTGACTTGAAAAATGCCGATACCTTTGGTACCCGCGTCGGTGTGCCGTCGGTTGCCGTGTCTGATCCGACCTTCGGCAGCGATATGTGGCGCGGTCCCGTTTGGATCAACTATAACTATATGATTGTCCGCGGTCTTGCCGACTACGGCTACGCCGAGGAGGCCGCTGCCCTGAAGCAGGCGACGCTCGGTGCCATCGAGCATTGGTACGGACGCAGCGGCTGCATCTTTGAGTTTTATGATTGCAATGATGTCCTCAGCCCTGCCGAGCTGCCGCGCAAGGGAATGCCGCTGCGTCCGCGCGACGACACGGTGCGCTATCCCTCGGTTCACGATTACGGATGGTCGGCGGCGCTGTACGTGGCGCTGCGCTGCGAATGATAATGAAAGGAAATGATACTATGCTTCAAGTTTCAAATCTGACGAAAAAATATGGAAAAACGCTGGCCTGCGACAACGTCAGCTTTACGCTTGACCCGGGCAGTGTAACGGTTCTTCTCGGCCCGAACGGCGCGGGAAAATCGACGCTGATGAAGGCGGTGATCGGCTTTTTGCGCTATCAGGGTGACATTACGGTGGCGGGAATTCCCAACAAGACCACCGATGCCCGTCGTCTTCTGGGTTACATTCCCGAGATGCCGGCGCTGTACCCCAATCTGACGGTCAGCGAGCATATGGAATTTTTGGCGCGCGCTTATAAGCTGGAAAATTACAAGCCGTGGATGGATGAACTGTTCGATCGCTTCGAGCTGACCGATAAGCGTAAAAAATTCGGCGATGAGCTGTCCAAGGGCATGCAGCAGAAGCTGAACATCTGCCTGGGACTTCTGCCAAAGCCGAAAATGCTGCTGCTTGACGAGCCGATGATCGGTCTGGATCCGCACGCCATCAAGGAACTCAAGAGTATGATCGAGGAGATGCGTCAGGCGGGCTGTACCATTCTGGTGTCCACGCACATTATCGATAGCGTGGATATGTTGTGGGATCGCACGCTGATCATGCAGGGCGGCTCCGTGCGTGCCAACGTGACCAAGGCCGAGCTGGAGGGCAGCGGCAAGACGCTGGAGCAGCTGTTCTTTGAGATCACAGAGCAGATGGCGGATGCTGCCACGGAGGCGTAAGCCATGAAGCTGTTTTTATATTACGCGTTTTGCACGGTCAAAAATCAGATCCGCAAGCTGTTCAAAACGTGGGTTGCCATTCTTTTGGTTGTTTGTATCGCCATTGGCGTGGTGGTCGGTCTGATCGCCTCCTCGGTGGACTCGATGATCGAGGAGGAGCTGCCACCCGAGGATGAGGAGATTGTGGAGGATTCGGGAGAAGAGCTTCCGCCCGAGGAGGAGCTGCCGCAGATGAGCGAGCAGCAGATTAAAAAGATCGCCGAGGCGGTCATCGCCGGACTCCTTTTGGTTATGGTCGTCTTTGAGGTGCTGGGTGCCGAGAAAAACGGTAGCAACATCTTTATGATGGCCGACGTCAATTTGCTGTTTTCTTCGCCCATGCGGCCGCAGTCGGTGCTGCTGTTCCGCCTGTGCTGCCAGATGGGCGCCATGATCTTTTTGGGTATCTATCTGCTTTTGGAGGTGCCGATGATGATCGACGCCTTCGGACTGTCGCCCTTGACGGCTGCTGTCATCGTTCTGAGCTTTGCACTGTCGATTTTGTTCGGCAAGCTGCTCAACGTGCTGCTGTACACGCTGTGCTCGACGCACGATGCCCTCAAGAAGTGGCTGCGTCCGGCACTGTACCTTGCCGTCGGTGCCATCGGCGGCGGTTACGTCATCAGCTGGCAGGGAAGTATGGTCACACCGTGGGAGGCTGCCGTTGACTATCTCAGCGCGCCGTGGTCGCGCTACGTTCCCGTCTTTGGCTGGATCCGTGCCATGATCATGCTGGCTTGGGAGGACAATCTGGTCGGCGTAGCGCTGTGCGCGCTTGGCCTTGTGGTAGCGATGGTTGCCATGGTGGTCATCATTCGCCATATCCGCGCGGACTTCTACGAGGATGCCATGGCGCACTCGGCCGAAACGGCTGCCGTGCTGCAGGCGGCGCAGGAGGGCTCTACCATTGTTAAAAACCGCAGCAAGGAGCGCAGCGAGAAGGTACGTCGTGACGGTGTCATGCGCGGCAGCGGTGCCAACGTTTTCTTTTTCAAAACGCTGTATAACCGTTTCCGCTTCGCCCACCTGCGCGTCTTTACCAAGACCAGTGAAACGTATCTGGTGACGGCGCTTGGCGTGGTGCTTTTGCAGCGGTTGGTCTTCCACAGCGACAGCTTTTTGGCGGTTGCGCTGGTGCTGTGCGGATTGGTATTTTTCCGCGCTTTGGGAAATCCGCTGCCGCAGGATGTCGAAACGCACATCTTTTTGATGACGCCGGCCGACCCTTGGGCGAAGATGCTTTGGTCGCTGCTGGGTGGTGCGCTTAATTGCGCTCTTGACCTTTTGCCGGCTATGCTGCTTGCAACCGTTCTTTTGGGTGCCAATCCCCTGGCCGCCATCGCCTGGCTGCTGTTCGCCGTGTCGATTGACCTGTATGCCAGCGTCGCTTGCACCTTTATTACGCTGTCTGTTCCGGTTTCGCTGTCCAAGCAGCTGCAGCAGGTGATTCTGATTTTGTTTATTTACTTCGGACTTTTGCCGGATATCGGCTTGATTGTCGTCGGTGCTGCGACCGGCTTTATCTCGCTGGGTGCGCTGGGCGCAGGTGTCTTTAACGTTCTGCTCTCGGCACTCCTGTATTCCTTCTCGCCGCTGTTTTTGCTGCGCGGCAGACGGTAATGCGACGGGCTTTGCGTGTTTTTTGCGCAAAGCCCGTCTTTTTTTGCATCAACCGCTTGACAAGATTGATAAAATGTGGTAATATAGTAACGAAAACCATATTCGAAAATCGAGTGGTTGAAAAAAAGGACGGATATACCCAAATAATACCACAAATTGTCATTGCTTTAGCGAGAAATTGAAAAATATTTCCTCAAAGGCGTTGACAAAGATGCTGATATGTGCTATAATATGTACGTTTGGGTTATCATTGATAACCAACCTTCCAAGGCTATGCGTACTTACGATAGATGATTTGAAACAAGGAGATAATGCCATGGCAGAAAATTTTACCATCATCACCGATTCCTCCTGTGACCTGCCCGCCAAGATTGCGGAGCAGCTTCACATTCGCGTCATTCCGCTGACGGTTACCGTTGACGGCGTGCAGTATCATAACTTCTTGGATGAGCGTGAGCTGCCCTTTGAACAGTTTTATACCAATTTGCCCCAGGTGAAGAGCGTGACGACCAGCGCGGTCAATATCGCAGAGTTCACCACGGTGATGGAGAGCGAAATTATGACCGGTCGTGACGTTTTGTATCTCGGCTTCTCCTCCGGTCTGAGCGCTACCTACAGCGCGGCTGTGCAGGCAGCCAAGGAGCTTTCCGAAAAATATCCTACGCACAAGATCTACACGGTAGACACGCTGGCGGCTTCCATGGGACAGGGCCTTTTGGTCTACCTTGCTGTGATGGAGAAGAACAAGGGTAAAAGCATTGAGGAGGTTCGCGACTTTGTCGAGAACACCAAGCTTTCTCTGGCACACTGGTTTACGGTGGCTGACCTTGGTCAGCTCAAGCGCGGCGGACGCATCAGCGCAACGACGGCGCTGGTCGGCACCATGCTCAATATTAAGCCGGTGCTGCACGTGGACAACGACGGCCATCTGATCAACATGTTCAAGGCTCGCGGCCGTGCGGCTTCTGTCAAGGCACTGTTTGAGCAGATGGAAAAAACGGCGATTGAGCCGGAGAAGCAGATCGTCTTTATCAGCCACGGCAATTGCTACGACGACGCCAAGCGCCTGGCGGATATGGTTACAGCCAAGTGGGGCTGCCGCTGCGTAATCAACTATGTCGGACCCGTCATCGGAGCACATTCCGGTCAGGGTACGCTGGCGCTGTTCTTCCTGGCATCGCAGCGCTGAATTCTTTCCGTTAAGAGACAGACATTGACCCGCACGGCGGGATCGGAGGCTTGAATTATGATCCAACAGATTACTGCCGCCCAGCTGTTTCGCATGGCGGCATACGCTTGCGCCCAGTTGAGTGCGGAAAGCGAAAACGTGAACCAGCTCAACGTATTTCCCGTCCCGGACGGCGACACGGGTTCCAATATGAGCATGACTATGCAGGGCGTGGACGAGCGCGCCGAGGCAGCCGAGGATATTTCCTCCTGTGCTGCGGCCATCGGTGCGGGAATGCTGCGCTGCGCCAGAGGTAACTCCGGTGTTATCCTGTCCGTCTTTTTCCGCGGACTGGCCAAGGGCCTTGACGGCGTGCGCCTGGCAGGCGCGGCTGACCTTTCCCGTGCGCTGCAGACGGCGGTAGAGGCGGCTTACGGTGCCGTGATGAACCCGACGGAGGGAACCATTCTGACCGTCATGAAGGAGAGCGCACACGGCGCGGCTGCTTACGTGAAGGAGGGCGGTGAGGACGTTGCTGCCATGTTTGACCGTATGGTTGACTGCGCACACCGGGCCTTGGAGAGAACACCTGAGCTTTTGCCGATGCTTAAAAAGGCCGGCGTTGTCGATGCCGGCGGTTACGGCTTTGAAATTATTTTGCGTGCGATGCGTGCATCGCTCCTTGGCCAGGAGGAGAATTTCTCCCTGGACGAGTTTAGACGCAGTGCAAAGGCTCCCAAAAAGCTTTCGGCGGCCGCTGCTTCGGACACGGAGATCGTTTACCCGTATTGCACCGAGTGTATCATAGAGAAATCTGAGGAATATCACGGCGAAGGAACGGTTGAGGCGCTGCGTCAGGTGGTGCTCTCTGCCGGTGACAGCGCGGTATTTGTCGATGACGCCGAGATCGTCAAGATCCACGTGCACACGAGCGACCCGGGCGCGGTGCTGTCGGCAGCCGTCAAGTACGGTAGCCTTTTGACGGTCAAGATCGAAAACATGCGCGTGCAGCATTCGGAGCTTTCCGAGTCCGCGAGCGCGACGCGTCCGATCGTGGCAGGGAAATACAGCTTTGTTTCGGTTGCCAACGGCGATGGCATTTGTGCCGTTTTGCGTGATCTGGGCGTGGATGAGATGGTCATCGGCGGTCAGACCATGAATCCCAGCACCGAACAGATGCTGCAGGCGATTGACCGCACCGACGGCGAATACGTCTTTGTTTTGCCGAACAATTCCAACATTATATTGGTTGCGCAGCAGGCGGCAGCTATGCTGCAGGACAGCGGCCGACGCGTGTACGTCATGCCCTCCAAGTCCGTACCGCAGGGTATTTCGGCGATGTACGCCTTTGATCCCGAGGCCTCGTTTGAGGACAACGTCGAGCAGATGCGAGAGGCGATGGCGGGCGTTTGCACGCTATCGATGACGCAGGCGGTTCGCGATGCGGACGTAGATGGCTTGCATATCACCAAAGGCCAGGTTCTGGGTCTTGTCAACAACAAAGTAGAAAAAGTAAGCAATTCTTTGATGGAGTGTCTGGAGAGCCTGATGGATCACCTGGTGCATGCCAGCTGCGTGACGGTGTTCTGCGGCGAGGGTGTGGATCATGACGAGGCATCCGAGATCACGGCACTTCTGCGCGGCTCTTTGCAGGAGGATACCGATCTGACCGTTATGGACGGCGGCCAGCCGGTATATTCGCTGATCATTGCAGGCGAGTGAGAGATAGAAAGGGACTTGACGTAACGATGGAAGAATTAACCACCAAAGTAGCGCTTTTGCAGGCGGGCATCCGTGAGATTCGTAAATACGGCCTTAGCAATATGTCGATGCGCCGTGTTGCGCTCAACTGCGAGCTTTCCTGCGCAACGCCTTACAAGCACTTCAAAAATAAAGATGAGTTTATTATTGAGGTGTTCAACTACATTCACCGACAGTGGAGCAGCATTCAATCTGAGATCGTCGCGCAATATACCGACACCCGTGAGCAGATCATTCAGACCTGCATCGCTTACATCCGTTTTTTGGTAGACAATCCCGACTTCCGTTCTATTCTGTTTGCACAGGATGACTCGCTCAGCCGCGAGCAGCGCTTGGCGAAGTCACAGATCAGCCGTGGCAGCCTGCATATCATCAATGAATATTGTGAGAGCGTGCAGATGCCCAAGGAGGTTCGCTTCCGTAAGACGTATGTGGTTCGTTCGATGATTTACGGCGCAGCGTTTTTGCTGGGCAGCGGTGAATTGGCGAACGCGGAGGAGACCTATGAGATGGTTTACTCCATGATTGATCGGGAATTTGATATTGAATAAATATGAAAATCTCCGCAGGTGACTGCGGAGATTTTTTTGTCGTATCGTTAGATGTTTATTGCTGCGTATCTTCCAGAGCGCTGTGCGCGTCCTGTCCCGTTTCGGCGCGGTAGCGTGCAAAATCGGTATAATCAACGCCGCCGAA
>JAFTSR010000047.1 GCA_017467225.1 Clostridia bacterium
CATGGAATACACGCCACCCACGCGAATGGAATCCCCCAACCCGGCGTCACACGTCGACCGATACTACATGCGACGCGTGATCACCGACAATCAGATCGAGCTGCACTGGCATAATTTTTTTGAAATTGATTTTATGGATGACGGCCGGGGGATGCACCGCCTCAACGGCGTGGAACGTCCGTTTGCGCGTGGCACGCTGAGCGTGCTCAGCCCGTTTGACTTTCATTCCTACCGACACGATCATGCTCGCAAGGAATTCATGTCCTGCTTCAGCTTTCATTTTGACGATCACGTTCCCGATGCCCAGACGCTTGCGCGGCTGCGCACCCTGGCCGGCAAACAGCTGCAGTGCGACTCGGAGCTGTGTGATCTGCTTATCAACGAATTTCGCCTTTTGGAGTCGGAATGCAACGAGGATCATTCTGACCGCGACGCCATGGTGCGAAATGTTCTGGAGCGCATCACGCTGTACGCCGTCAAGGCGCTGGGCGCGGACACCTCCCCGGGCAGCGTGCCTGTCGAGATGATCTACATCGAAAATAATTTTCGTCAACCGATCACGCTGGGCGATGCCGCCAGGATTGCGGGTTACTCGGAGGACTATTTTGGGCGGCTGTTCAAGCAGCAGTACGGCTGCGCCTTTCAGGAGTATCTCCTCGGGCGACGACTGCAATGGGCCTATGGCCTGCTGCGCTCCTCGCGCCGCTCTGTCACCGAGATTGCATATGAGGCCGGCTTCAACAGCCATGCCTATTTTTGCCGCTGCTTCAAAAAGCGCTACGGTATCACGCCGTTGCAGGCGCGGCAGGAAGCTGACGGCACACCCGTGCAGCCGATTTTTTTGAAATGACAGAATTGTGCAAATAAAAGTCGGAATAGTTCAAGAAAATTCCATAAAAAAGCGGTATAATGATAGTACAACAAGAAAATGGAGGTAGCCTTACCATGTTCAAACGAAGCCTATCGGTATTTTTAGCTTGTATCCTGATACTCTCCGCCTTATGTATGCTGTTCTCCTGCGCTGACAGCGAGGACAAGCCTGAACAGCCCGACGAGCCGGGCACGCAGGACACCCCGGATACGCCGGATGAGCCCGATGAGCCGCAGCCCGATGCCGTCCCCGCTCCCGATATTCCCGACACGCTCAAGGGTGGCGGTGAGTCCATCGTTATCCAGCTGGAGGGCTGGGCCAACTACGCGCCCTTGGATATCGTTGACGTCGGCATCACCGAGCGCAACAACGACAGCCTCAACGACGCCGCCTATCAGCGCGACCGTCAGATTGAAGAAATGCTGGACGTTATCATTGAAACGCGCGTCTATCCGGAGTACGCGCCCTCGCAGGCCGAGCTGACCCGTCTGGTCAACAGCGGCTCTTGCGACGTGGACCTTTGCCTGATGCGCACGGCCGCCTTCACCAGCGCCGTCACGGGACATCTGCTTTCCGATCTGGATCGCGCCACGCTGCAATATTTTGACGAAAGTGCTCCCTACTGGGATCAGAACTCGTTCGCCGCGCTCTCAATCGCAGACGTCCACTACGGTCTGACAGGCGATTTCTCCGTCGCCGACGACGCTACCTACTGGTGCGTATTCTTCAACAAGCAGATGGTAGCGGATTATCAGCTTGACTCACCCTACGAGGTAGTCAAGGCAGGTGACTGGACCTATGATGAAATGTACGCCATGGGTGAGGACGTCGCCGCCGATCTTGACGGTGTCGAGGGTCCCACCTTTGACGACCGCTTCGGTATTTCCATGATCCGCGACGTGCTGGCAGGTGCGCTCAACACCTGCGGCGTGACCATCGTTGAAAAGGACAAAAACGATCTGCCCGTGCCCAGCTTCTACACCGACGATCACGTGGATATTCTCTTGGATCTTCTGGAGATCTTCTACGATAAGGACGTTGTCTACAACGTCCACGTACAGGGCGGTGACGAGGTCGAGATCTTTACCAACGGCAACGTGCTCTTTACCTTCGGCGGCATGTACTACGGTCCGCAGATGCGTAGCGCCGATATGGAATTCGGCATCCTTCCCATGCCCAAGTACGATGCGGACGATGCTTACATCTCCGCTACCTCTCCCCTGTTTTTGAGTATCCTTACCCTGCCGCAGAGCGACACCAACAGCGACGATCTCAAGAGCGCCTTCATGCAGATGTACGCCTATCTCGGCTCACAGCAGGTCGTGCCCGAGTACCACGACAGACTGCTCAAGTACAAGATCACGCGCGACGAGGAGTCCCGTGATATGCTGCAGTACGTCTTCGGCAACACGGTCTACGATATCGGCGGCATGTTCAACTTTGCCGACTTCTCCTTTGACCTGATCAACATGATGTACACCTACGATTCTAATATTGCCTCTTTGTGGGCAAGAAAAGAAACACCGATCAACACGGCGATCGAACAGCTCCTGGATGCCCTTGAGCAATAATTTGCACAGAAAGGATAAGGTAACATAAGATGAAACGATGGCTCATTGCTTGTATTCTTGTGTTATTGGTACTATGTAGTATGGCAGCATGCCAGAATACCCCCACTCCCACGCCGCCCGTCAAGCAGCAGCCCACGGTGGACGAGGAGGTCCCCCCTTTTGTGCTGATGGATGCCACGCAAAAGGCGGTCATCGTCTGCAGTGAGGAGGCCACCAAGGCAGAATTTGAGGCTGCCATCTCTCTGCAGACAGCCATCGCCAATCTGACCGACCATGAGCTGACGTTGACCAACGATTTCGACGCGGGTGACGACAACTCGCAAAGGCTGGAGATTTTGGTCGGTGAGACCAACCGTGCGCAGAGTGCGGCGGCGAGAGAGAGGATCGACGAGCTGCAGCTCTACATCGGCGTGATCGACGGCAAGCTGGTCGTGCGCGGCAGCGCCCCCCGTATTACCGCCTACGCCGTGCGCGTGCTGGTCGATGAGTATCTCAACCGCGATCATTACGACCAGGCGTCAGGATGCCTCGCGGTGCCCTCCGATCTGTCCACCACACGCTCCTACTATGATGCCGTGCGCGGCAATGCGCTGAAGCGCTACGAGGGCGCAACCAACGGCACCGAGAGCCGTCCCACATCCGACGTGCAGCCGACCACCGTGCCGACGCGCACCTGGGAGGAGGGCGCCTATCTGACCGGCGAGACGCTGCAGGTCGACGTGACCGACAGCTTCACCGGCGGCACGCAGTTTATCGCCAAGCTGTACACCGAAGGACTTTCCCGCGCACCAAAGAGTGAGGAATACCTCGAATGTACCGCATATATCGCAAAGAACGGCTGCACGCCTGCCTCACTTGGCGAGTTGGCTGCACGCATTTTCTCCGCCAAGGAATTTCATGACCTCGGCCTGACACCCACCCAGGCCACCTTCGCCGTCTACCGCGCCGTGCTCAACCGCGACCCGTCGGGCGACGAGCTGGTTACACACAGCTCCAAGAGTGCCGCCGCGCTTGCGCGCCTTCTGGTGGAGAGCCGCGAGTTCTCCACGCTGATCCCCGGCATCATCCGCGGTCCCTACTTCTGGAGCGGCAACAATACCGCCGTCTACACCGGCACGCGCACCATGACCGCTGACGAGCTGCAAGCGCTGCTCTCTGCCGGCGGCGTGGTCAACTTACCTCAAGGCACGCTGGTGCTTTGCGACAAGACGGTCGTCATTCCCAAGGGTGTCACACTGCAGACCGAGGGCCAGCCCACGCACTACACACAGATGGCGCGTATCATCCGCGTGGGTGACGAAAAGCACAACCTGATCGAGTTGACCGACAATTCCACGCTCTCGCACGTTTACATCGAGGGCGGTCTTTCCGACAGCCGGGTGACAGGCGACTTTGGCAAGGGCGGCAACGTCCGCATTGACGGCAACGGTGCCAGCGTCATCGGCTGCCGTCTGTCCGACCCGTGCGGCACCTTCGGCGTGTTTGTCATGAGCGGCACCGAGTTCAACTACCTCGGCTACAATCTGATCACCTGCTACGCCTCGGATCACAGCGCGACCTGGCTTGACGGCATCAAATGCATGGGCACCGATTGTCTGATCGAATACAACAGCATCATCGATGCCACCGACGCGGGCATTGCCGTCTTCCGCTTTATCATCGGCATTGATGCAAGACGCGTCACGGATGCCACCTACATCCGCGCGCAGAACAGCATCGTCCGCTACAATAACGTCTTTCAGGTGGGTAACTCTTGCTACGTATCCTTGGACTTTGAGTCCAACAACATCAACTGGAGCGACGAGTACATCGCCGGCACCACCTTCAATATCGTCGAAAATCCGGCCAACTTCACCGGCTTTGCCTACTATGAAAATCAGGTCTGGACCTCCGATCGTGCGCACTCGCATATGCTTGTCGCCTGCTCGACGCAGCCCTGGGCCGTCACCGGCATGACCGACCGTCCCTTCGGCGGCTCTGTGTATAACAACTACACCCCCGCAGGCTGCCGCGCCAACTGTGCCGCAGGTATCGTCGCCGATATGAACACCGACCTGGACGTGCGCGGCAACAGCTTTGCCCTTCGTCTTGGCAACTGGTGCGCGGGCATGGGCGCACTGCGTGCTCGCATCTACAGCGTGGACGAAAGCGACAGCAGCGGTAATTTCCAGCCCGGCTACGAGAACCTCAAGATTTCCGAGAGCCGTCGACCCTTCATCGGCTCGGATTACCCCTTGGAAAAGGAGCAGACCTATACTCTGAAGGAGGGCATCCTGCACGAGGGTGCGCAAGTCATTTCCAAGGAGCGCTTTGACTCCAAATAATGAAATTCTTACCGAAAACCGCCCCACGGTGCCATAAAAGCATCGTGGGGCGGTATACTTGCGTGAAGGGTGTGGGAGAGGCGTCGATGATCAAGGCAGGCAATGGCCTGCAGCGCGATAGATGTCGTACCACTCGCTGCGCGAGAGCGTCACGTCGGCAGCCTTGCGAATGTCGCGCAGATGCTCGGGATTCATGGTACCCGCGATCAGCTGAATATTGGCAGGATGGCGCATGATCCATGCGGCTGCCACGCCGGTTTTGCTCAGAGAATATGCCTCCGCGACCTCGCCAAGCTTGGCATTGAGTTCGGGAAAGTCGGGATTGTCTACAAAGTTGCCCTTGAAAAATCCGTACTGGAAGGGCGACCAGGCCTGGATGGTGATCCCCTTGATGCGGGAATATTCAAGCACGCTGCCGTCGTGCATGACCGAGTCGGCATTTTTCATATTGGCATTCATGCCGGAGTAAACCATGCCCGCCTCGGTCACCGAGAACTGCAGCTGGTTGATGATCAGCGGCTGCTTGACTGCCGTTTTGAGCAGCTCGATCTGCATGGGATTGTGGTTCGAAACGCCGAAATGGCGCACCTTGCCCGACGACTGCAAAAGATCAAACGCCTGGGCAACCTCCTCCGGTTCCATCAAGGTATCGGGGCGGTGCAAAAGCAGCGCATCCACGTAATCCACACCAAGACGGGACAGGCTGCCCTCGACAGCTTCCAAAATATGCTCCTTGGAAAAATCATACTGCCCGGGACGGATGGCGCACTTGGTCTGGATCAATATCTTGTCGCGCACACCCGCGTGACGCTTCAGATAAGCGCCAAACAGCTCCTCGGATCGACCACCGCCGTAAATATCGGCATGGTCAAAGTAGTTGATACCGCACGCCAGCGCGGCATCCATAATGGCGTCGACACGGTACTCGTCAAGTCCGCCCATTCTCATACAACCAAGGGATACCTGGCTTGCGGCCATGCTGCCGCCCATATTCAAAATCTTCATGTTTTTTCCTCTCTTTTTTTATCTGATATTTCCGAAAACGCTCAAAATGCCTGTTGTCTCTTTCATTATACTATACTTGAGAGAAAAATGCAACACCTCAGCGCAACTTCCCCACATTTTTTCAGTGCGCCCCTTGACTTTCGCGCTGCAATCTTATATAATAGCGCTACAGGAGGTGATATCATGCATTTCTACTCATCAAACGGAGCACAGCGCCCCGTGCGTCTGTCCGAGTCAACGAGGAAATTTGCGCACGACTCACTCGGTCGCGTTTACGGGAAGGACACGCTCCGCACGCCCGCCATCCCCATGGATGACATAGTGGGGTTTGATACGCTGTCAGCCATCGAAAAGCACGACTCCGCCATTTGGCAGATCGCACAGCAGGCACCCATCCGCATCTGTGACGGTGAGAGGATCAGCGGCGCAGCAACGCTTGGGCTTGCCATTCAACATGCCATTCCCGCCACCTACCAAGGCGATGCCTTCCTGCCCAGTGTCAGCCACTTGACCGTTGATTTTGAAACCGTTCTGCATCAGGGTGTCGGTGCCATCAAGCATCAAGCGCAAAAATCGTACGACACCTATCGCGATACCGAAAAAGAGCCGTTCGCCAAAAGCTGCCTTATCTGCCTTGAGGCATTTGAGCTATGGCACGCAAGATATATCAATGCATTGCAAAATCGCCCCGAATATACGAGCAATTATCAGAATCTTTTGCGCGTTCCCTTCTCTCCCGCCACCAATTTTTACGAGGCGGTGCAAAGTCTTTGGTTTACCTTCGCATTTTTACGCTTGTGCGGCAACTGGCCGGGCATCGGCAGAATTGATTACCTGCTCGGTGACTATTTGAAAAAGGACCTCGCCGACGGCACGCTGACCATGGACGAAGCACGTGAGATCTTGGCACACTTTTTCATCAAGGGCTGCGAGTGGGTCAACGGGCAGTACATCGGCTCCGGTGACGCACAGCATTATCAGAATATTGTACTTGGCGGCGTGGATGAGGACGGCGTCGAAGTCACCTGTGAGGTGACCTATCTCGTGCTCGATATTCTGGAGGAGCTCGGCATCAGCGATTTCCCCACCACCGTCCGCCTGAACAGCCATACCGACGAGAGACTGCTGCGCCGTGTGGCAGAGGTCATGCGCTATGGCGGAGGCATTCTTGCCGTATACAACGAAGAGCTTGTCCTCACAGCACTCGCCAAGGAGGGATATTCCGAGCGCGAGGCAAGACGCTTTGCCAACGACGGTTGCTGGGAGGTACAGATCCCCGGCAAGACCTACTTTATGTACGCTCCCTTTGACTCGCTGCAAATTTTGCAAAAGAACACACTGCGCGCCTACGACGGCTCTGTCGATTTTGAGAGCTTCGAGGCACTGTATCAAGCCTACACCGCCGACCTATGTGCACACATTGCGGCCATTGTACAAGGCAGACAAGGCTGCTTTTTGCCGCAGAAATCCCCCGATCAAGCACCCGCCTGGGCACCGCAGGTGCCTTGTACTCTTGTTTCCCTGTTTGAGCAGGGCTGCATCGAAAAGGGTCTTTCGTATCTGGAGGGCGGTCCCGTCTACAACGTCAGTTCTCCGCACATCGGAGGGCTTGCCGACACGGTCAACTCGCTCTACGCCATCAAAAAGCTGGTGTATGATGACAAAAAGTGTACGCTGTCACAGCTGATCGGTATCCTTCGCGCCAACTGGGATGGCGAGGAACCGCTGCGTCAATACGCCCTGACACACTACTCCTACTACGGCAACGACCACGATGAGGTGGACGCCATTGCCGTCCGTCTGCTTTCGGATTTTGCAGACATCTGTGCTTCCTTCAACGGCACCTGCCCTTTCCGCTTCCCTGCAG
>JAFTSR010000001.1 GCA_017467225.1 Clostridia bacterium
CGGCTTGGAAGATATTGAGGTATTCCTCCACGCCCGCACGGGTTGCGTTTTCGTAAGTCAAGTCCAGCATGTCCTCGTCGATATCCGAGGCCCACGCCTCAAATTTGCTGTCACGGATGATCAGATCCTGCGCCTCGGCAGCAGCGTCGGTCCAAGCGCGCTCGGGAATGCAGGCAAAACTCTGACCCGCAAACTCTCGGCCAAGCCCGGGAGCGCGGCGCGTGGCGATCATGGCCGCTTCAATGGCGATCGTGCCCGAGCCGCAGAAGGGATCCCAGAACAAAATGTCCTCCTTTGGGCGCGCGGTGTATGCAATCGAAGCTGCCAGCGTCTCGCGCAAGGGCGCAACACCTGCCTGCGGACGGTAGCCGCGCTTATGAAGCGCTATACCCGAGGTATCCAGCATCAGAGCGACAACGTCCTTGAACAGGAAAAACTCGATCTGATATTTGACGCCGTCCTCGGTAAACCAGCGAATGCCATAAGCCGTGGAAAGTCTGTCCACGACTGCCTTTTTGATAATGCTCTGACAGTCCGGAATGGAATACAGCTTACTCTTGATGCAATGCCCCTTGACGGGAAACGCATCCGACGAGCCAATATACTGCTCCCACGGCAGCGCCTTGACGCCCTCGAACAGCTCGTCATAGGTCGTGGCGGGAAACTCCCCTACCTTGATCATGACTCGCTCGGCGCAGCGCAAAAACATATTGGCACGCGCAATATCGGCAGGCGTACCCTCAAAGGTCACGCGGCCGTCCATGGTGTGGATTCTTTTGAGTCCAAGCGCATCTATTTCTTCTCCGAGCTGTCGCTCCAGCCCGAACATACAGGTTGCCACTAAAATCATTTCAATCCTCCATAATATCTCTTTCTTTATTATATATGAAAAACGTCTGTCGGTCAAGGGATATCTTGCTCATATTTTTTTCACAATATTTTCAATATTGTTCATATTCATATGCATTGTTTTCTCACAAAGCAGTGATTTACTATGCTCAGAACAAAAAAGAGAGGCCTGAAATGAAAAAACAAACCTTAGCATTTGCTTTGGCACTTTGTGCCTGTCTTGCCTTGGCAGGCTGCAAGGACAAGGACAATCCGCAATCCGAGCTTGAAACCTCGGTGGACGGCAATATCATATACACAGACAAGGACGGCAACTCGCACAACGTGACCTTTGACAGTGGCGACAAGACAGCTGCCAAGGTGGAAATGCCCCCCGTCAGCTTTGACGTTGCGGCAGCTGCAGGCACGTACGACGGTACGGCGAACGCCACCGTGACACTTTGCGGCAATACCGCCACAGCTGACGGCAGCGGCGTGCAGGTGGACGGCAATACGGTCACGTTTGTCGCGCAGGGCACGTATCTCGTCAGCGGCGAGCTGCAAGGGCAACTTATCGTGGACACGCCAGACGCAGAAAAGGTCAAGCTGATCCTTTGCGGCGTCAGCGTGACAAATGCCCAAGGCCCTGCCCTGCAGGTCAAGACTGCGCAAAAAAAGGTGGTTTTGTACTCTGCCAAGGACTCGGTCAATCTGTTCTCGGACGGCTCCGACTACTATACCGAGGCGGAGGATGGCTCGTCGGGCGGCTTGCCCAACGCTTGTATCTGGTCAGCCGAGGATCTCAAATTTGACGGCGAGGGCAGCATTTACGTCACGGGCAACTGTGATAAGGGTATCAATACCAAGGACGATCTTGAGATTGCGGGCGGTAATCTGTACGTCAGCGCAATCGGTGTGGGCATCCGCGGCAACGACAGCGTGACCGTCAGCGGC
>JAFTSR010000048.1 GCA_017467225.1 Clostridia bacterium
GCGGGCTCGGTCACGCTCGGGCTCTGACACGCCACCGGCGCGTCATTCACTCCCCTCGCGCCGCTTCGCTACCCCATATGAAATATAGAATTTGTTTTTCATTGGAGCGGGAGGAGATCATTCGCAAGCGAATGCAGGCCCTCCCCTACCCAGTTTAGTTTTCTTCCCGTAGAACCCCCTCCGTTTTCGCCGTCCTTTTTGAGGCGGCGAAAGCAAAATTTTAGCTGTGCAGCAACCGCGTGCGATTTAGCCAAACGCTGGAGGCGTTTGGCGGTAGCACGCGAAGTTGGGGGATCTACAAGGGGGCAGCGCCCCCTTCGTACGCGTTTTCTTCGGGTTTCGCGCAGCGAAACATCACTTCCTTTGACGCGCGTCAAAGAAGTGAAGAACAAACCAATATAGTTAGAAATCCATGTTCGCACAATCTAAATCCACCACAGAAAGGAACGCCATAATGAAAATCACCTGGAAACGTATCATCACACTTTTCCTTGCTATATCCATCGGTGTCCTGCCGCTCTGTGCCTGCTCACCGGACGAGCCCCAGCCCACACCCGATCCCGAGCCGGATCCTGAGCCTGCACCCGAACCTGATCCCGAACCCGATCCGGAACCTGAGCCCGAACCGGAGCCCGAGCCCGAGCCTTGGCTCTCCGAAATCACCACCGCGCCGATCAAGGCCACTCGCGTCCTGCTCGCCAATGCACCCGGCGGCGCTGACGGCGTCACCATGGGCACGCTGCAGGGGCTGGCCGCAAAGCTGTCCGATACCCAAATTCTGCTCCGCGCCAACTCCTGGACAACCTATTTCCCCTTCATGCAGGCAATGGGCGTGAAGTCCAGCGATAAAAACGAGGCAGGGCAGGCGTGGGATCTTTCCACGCTCCTAGCCTACTACGCACCCAAGCTGTCGGGTTATATCCTCAGCTCCGCAGAGTCGATCAACGTCGCCATTTCGCTCTCCGGCGTGACCAACGCTGTCGTCGTCCAGCCGGAAAATGAGCAAAAAGCCAAGGACGCAGGTCTTACCATGGTGCTGGATGTCACCGATAAGGACGACACCTGGCTGCGTAAGAGCGAGTATTTTGCCAAGATTTCCCGTAGCGTCGCCGTCGAGCAGCCGGCCTCCATGGCTCCCAAGCTTGTGGACTACGCCGTAATGGCAGGCGCGTACTTCAATTTCTATGACGGAAAAGAAGGCAGTGAGCACACCGCTATGTTTGACTTTTTAGACGACGGCGCGATTGTCGTCGGCTGGAATAATACACTGGGCGAGTACGACACCGTCAAGTCGCTTGCCGGCATCAATGCCTGTCTCATCCCTGCCGATCACGCCTATAACCTTTCCACGCTGTCCTCCGTTGCAGGCGAGGGTAAGCTTAACGTGGAGCGCTATGCCGAGGAGGAGGCTGACGAGCCGCACGTTGAGGATACAGCCGTGCATACCGTCTGCATCGTCATGTCCGACGGCGATAATCTGCAGTGGAACCTGAACGACTATACCACCTCCAATAAATGGTACGGCTCGCCGCTGCGTGGATCCTTCCCCATGAACTGGGGCGTTCCCGCATTGCTTGGCGACCTCGCGCTGCCGATGATGAATTATTTCTCCAAGACCCAGAGCGAGGAGGACGAGATCATCATGCAGCTGTCCGGCTTGGGCTATACCTTCCCCTCACTGTGGGAAGCTGACGCCAGAGCGGATATGGCTGCACGCGTGGCTTCCTCCATGGAGGCGCGCGGCATGAAGTTCATGAACATTCTCGATGACCACGGCTTCAACAACGAAACCATGGACGCCTTCACCTGGCAGGACGGCATCGAAGGTATCTTCTATACCGATTACAGCAACTACGCCGGCTACGAGGGTCAGATCCTTTGGTCAAATGACAAGCCCGTGGTGTCGGCGCGCTACCGCCTGTGGAACGGCATCGCCGGCTGCGATCCGCTGAAAATCGCGCGCAGCATCAACAACGCGCCTGCCAATATCTACAATGAGGAGGCGTATTCCTTTATTATCGTCCACGCCTGGTCGGGTCTCAACGGCGAGGGGAAGCTCGTCCCCGACGGTGATACCATGGCCGCCGTACAGGAGCTGATCTCCCTGCTCGACGTCGACGTCGAAATCGTCAGCGCCTCCGAGTTCATGGCGCGTATCAAGGATAATTTGGCGCCGTAAGAAGGGCAGGGCGCTGCCCTGCACTCGCGCTCCGCGGGCTAAAGGAACTTTTTGAAAAAAGTTCCTTAAGAATCCTCAAAAACTTTTGGAAAAATTTATTGCTAAAGCTTTTGCTTCAGCGGTTGCGTCAAGATGACAGCAATGTCCTATTGGGGCCCCCGCCCCAAATGACAGCCAATCCATTTTCTTTCCGTAGAAATCCCTCTGTTTTCGCCGTCCTTTTTGAGGCGGCGAAAGCAAAGTTTTTGCTATGCAAGAACCGCGTGTGTTTAGCAAAAAATGCGATAGCGTTTTTTGCGTGTAGCACGCGACCACAGGGGGGGACATGGGGGTCCTCCCCCATGCACGTTTTCTTTGGTTCGTTTCTTTGGCGTGTGCCAAAGAAATGAACAA
>JAFTSR010000049.1 GCA_017467225.1 Clostridia bacterium
AATGACCGGCTTGGCGATACCGAGAATGGGTGCGCCGCCGACCTCGTTTGGATCCAGCTTCTTCTTCATGGCCGACAGCGGACCCTTGACCAAAAGATAAGCCATCTTGCCTGCCACGGACGACGTAAATGCGTCCTTGATCAGACTGAGGATATATTTTCCCGTGCCCTCAACCGTTTTGAGCAGGATATTGCCGGTGAAGCCGTCGGTGACCAGCACGTCACACACGCCACGCGCTGCCGTGCTGCCCTCCACGTTACCCACAAAATTGATATCGGGATTGGCAGACAGTCTTTGGTAGGTTGCCTGCTGCAGCGGCGTACCCTTGTGCTCCTCGGCGCCGTTGTTGAGAAGTCCCACGCGAGGATTCTCAATGCCGTAAAGATTTTTCATGTAGACAGCGCCCATGTAGGCAAACTGCTCCAAATTTTCCTCGGTGACCTCAACGTTGGCACCGGTATCCAGAAGAAGAACCTGATTTTTCATCGGCAGGATGGATGCAATGCCTGCACGCTGCAAATGCTTAATCTTTTTGACGATCAGCATTGCTCCCGTGAACAGCGCACCCGTGTTACCGGTGCTGACCATGGCATCGCCCTCACCTGCGGCAAGCAGGCGCAGCGCCGTTGCCATCGAGGAGTCCTTCTTGGCGCGCATGACAGCAACGGGATCATCCTCCATGGTGATCACATCGTCGGTATGTACAATACGGACACCGTCAAGCGTATGACCGGCTTGGGCAGCAATCTCTCGGATTTTCGACTCATCGCCGACAACAATATATTCGATGGAGGGATCATACGCAGCCATTGCCTGTAACAGGCCGGCAACCGTCTCCTGGGGTGCATGATCGCCGCCCATAACATCAACGATAATTTTCATAATGCACTTCCTTACACTTGATCCGAGCTTTTCAAAAAGGCATCCAGCGCCTCCAGGGCCCGCTCGGCATATTTTTCATATTTTGCCATTTTACCCCCCTTGACACGGTAGCCAAGCGTGGGAATAATGCCAAAATTCGCATTCATGGGAACAAACTTTCCCGTGCCGCCTTCACTGACGTAAGCGGCCATCGCACCGATCATAGTCTCCTTCGGGAATACGCAAGCTTGCTTTCCAAGAGCCAAAAGCGCAGCGTTTCTACCTGCCACAAGTCCGGAGCCGGCGGACTCCACATAGCCCTCGACACCGGTCATCTGTCCGGCGAAAAAGACGTTGGGACGCTCCAACATGGCGTAGGTAGAGGACAGCATACCGGGCGAGTTGAGATAAGTATTGCGGTGCATAACACCGTAACGCAAAAACTCTGCGTTTTCAAGTCCGGGAATCATGCGGAAGACACGCTTCTGCTCGGGAAAGGTCAGATGCGTCTGGAAGCCGACCAGGTTGAACATGCTTCCCTCTTTGTTTTCCTTGCGCAGCTGAACGACAGCATACGCTTCCTTGCCCACGCGCGGGTCAATCAGGCCGACCGGCTTCAAGGGACCGTACAAAAGTGTATCGTGTCCGCGGCGTGCCATAACCTCAACAGGCATGCAGCCCTCGAAAACGGTCAGATCCTTCTGACTTTCCCGATCAAACTCCTTGAGTTCTGCTTCCTTGGCCGCGATCAGCTCCTGATAAAACGCCTCATACTGCTCCTTGGTCA
>JAFTSR010000050.1 GCA_017467225.1 Clostridia bacterium
AAAGTTTCTTAACAATCTTCAAAAACTTTATTCCAATATGTAACGGGTATGCGTTTGCCTGTCTTTTGGGGCAGGGGCCCCAAATGGACGATGCAGTTTTCATGTGCAGAACAGAACCGCTAAAAATCCAACCTCCAAATTTTTCTGAAGTTCTTTGGAGTTCCAAGAACCTTTCTTTCAAGAAAGGTTCTTGGTGGGGTCAAGTGGCAAAGCCCCTTGCGTCACTTCAGTTCCTCCGTCGTAAACACCTCGCCGCGGATGGTGATGTTGGAGACCGAGCCCTTGATGCTGTCGACGCCGAGCGAGGTGGCGGCCTGATAGTTGAAGCCGTTCATCATCAGAACGCTGTCGATCATCATGGCCGTGCCGAACATAGCGGGGCGGACGCCGGTGGGCGTCGGGTCAGGATAGCGGGTGTAGTTCTCGGACAGCATGCCCACGCGGACGATGTCACGCGCGGCGATCTCGTTCATAATGCGTGCCGTTGCCGTCTCGCCAACCTTAAACAGACCCAGCACCGTGTGCGTGTAGGGCGGATATTTGACGCCGGTCATGTTGGCAAATACACCGGTCTGGCTGTATTCCGTGCGCAGACGTGCCAAGAGATAATTCTTGTGCGCGGTGTCAAGACCCTCAACCAGAAGACCCTTGGTCGACCACAGCGCGCAGCCGGCACTGCGGGAATAATTGATCTTGTCGCAGTACTGGTATACGTTGCCCTGCTCGTCAAAGTTCCACTTGTAGAACATCTGCAAAAATTCATCGTGCTTGACACCCCATGCCGCAGCGTCGGCATCCTTGCCGAGAATGGAGGCGATCTTCTGCATGTACTCTATGTCGATCAGTGCTGAGGTGACGAAATCGGCGTCGGCGGAGTTGACGTCGTTGTGCTGCAGGTAGATCCAGCGCGGATTGTCCATGCGCCAATCGAGGTAACGGGCGATGGCATCGTAGACACCGGCCAGGCGATCCTTGTCGCCGGTCAGCGTGTAAAGCAGCCAGCCGGTGTGCGCCTTTTCGGAGGGCAGGCTCTCGCCGCCGAGCATGCCGTCCTCACCGACGGCGCTCATGATGCCCTCGTAGGCATCCCATGCAAGCTCAGGCATGACGTAGCCTAAAAGCTGCATGCCGAAGAAGCTCTCCCAGGATGCGCTGAAGGCGGATTTTTCCTCGCCGTAAGCCCACATGGAGGGCTTGCCGCAGCAGATCTGCGGATAGGGGAAGTTGATCTCGGGCGCGGCGGGCAGCGTGTTCTGACCGAGGAAGATCCAGGCGATGTAGTACATCTGCTCGATCTGCTTGGGCGAAACGCCCTTGGTGTCCACCAGCGTCAGAGCAAAGGTCTGGGGGCGCGGAACGCGGCGCAGATACGACTGCCAGTAATCGTCGCGTGCCGCCTTGGCCTCGGTGGCGACGGTAGGCGTGGAGAGCGCGGCAGTGGCGTGCGCTGCCACATCGGCGGCCTTGGTCGCGTTGGACTTGAGAGTGATGGCCAGCGTGATCACGTCTCCTGCCTTGAGATCGGAGAAGGTCATGCTGCCGCAGGTGGCGTCAGAGGGGCTGTTGGTTGCACCGCTGCCGGCCAGCATGTCGGTGATAACGTCGTAGTAGGAGAATTTCACCTCGCGGTCAGCCGCGATGGCATAGCTGTAGCCGTTGCATTCGGCAATGACAGCCGCTTTGGTCGAGCTGATCTTTTTGGCAGGACCCAGATCAATGCCGACGGTCAGATTGCCGGCCTTCTCCACCTTGATGTGTCGCAGCACGGTGTCACTGTCGTAGAAGGTGTCAAAGCCGGAGATGGCAAGTCCTTCGGGGTAGGTCGCGCTGAAATCCAGCGCGGAGGGCTCCCAGCCGGTGGTGAACTCACTTGCCTCGGCACGGGAGGAGGAAACGGTGCGAATGTCCAGGCGGCTGACCACAAGCTCCTTGTCGTAGCCGATGGAGAATAGCTTGACGACACCCTTGAACTTGCCGCCGCGCCCCAGAGCGCTTGCCAGATCAAAGGTGTAGGTGCCGGTTTTGGAGGAGTCGGCGGAGATGTACTCGTCCACTTTGCCGTCCTCGCACAGCTTGAGCGCCCAGTTGCCCTCGCAAATATCGACCGAGATGGTCAGAACAGGCTTTTCGTCAAGGTCCAGCTCGATGCGCTGGGCGGCATACTGCCAGGGCTCGGCAGCGCCGGAGAGAACGGTCAGAGAAAGCTCGCCGTCGCCGACGTACAGCTCGGTGTTCGCACCGCCGCTCTTGGTCCAGTTCTTGGCATCCTCCCACAAATCGGCCTCGTATTGCATCTTGGCGCTGCCCTCACCGTCGCCCTGCTCGTACAGTGTGACGAGATTTTCCAGCCAAACGCCGGTGCCGCCTTTGGCATAGGGATCAAGATAACCGAGATTGAGCGGGATGGAGGGGCGGTCACAGTATTGCGCGTGGGTGACCGTCTCGGCGCTGTTGAACTGATAGGGATTGACGACCAGGCGGGACTCGGGAATGGACAGCCATCTCTGACTGTCAACACCGGTCTGTCTGAGTGTGGAAAGATCAATATTCGGTACGTTCATATAAGGATCCTCCTCGGTGGGATTTTCGGGGTCATCGACACCAGGGTCGGGTGTGTCGGGGACATCGGGGGTGTCTGGCGTGCAGGCGAGCAGAGCACCCATGGACAAGAGCAGAGCCAGAAGCGCGCACAGCACGCGCAGGGCAGAATGATGGTTCATAGTAAAACTTCCTCCGGATGGTGATAATGTGTCAGTGATCAGCCAGCTCCTCGGCAAGCACCTCGTAGAACTTACCGGTGGTCAGATTGCGGACGAAAAGTGAGTCGGGATGCAGATTGGGCAGATATACGGCGTCAACCTCCTGCGGCGTGTCGGTGCCCGAGGCACTGTGGTACAAATACAGCGTTTCGTATTTGGACAGATTGAAATCGGTCTGCAGGTTACGCAGCACCTTGGATGCGTCGTAATTATCGCAGTAAACGGTCAGCTCCTCGCCCGGCTGCACCTGGATGACCGGCATGGCAAAGCGGTGCGGTGCGGCCGAGGTGTCGCTGATGGAATAGCCCAGCGTGCTGACGGCGAACGAATTGGGATTGTACAGCGTAATGGCGTCGCCGCCGGCGGAGTAGTTGACCTGCTTGATGCGCAGCATGCCGTCCTCCTTGAGTACCAGCTTGACCGTGGTTTTGCCCTTGACGTTGTCGGCATAGCGTGCCTCAAAGACCTCGTCATCGTAGATCTCTCCGTTCAGTTCCCAGTGATCGAAGACGTAGCCGACAGGACACAGCGGTCGCAGCTCGGTGACAAAGTGGCTGGCGTAGATGCCCTCGAAATCGCCGTAATTTGTCAGCGTGTTGACCTGGACGCCGGCACCGTCGGGAACGTCGACCACCAGCGTGTACGGACGTCCCAAACCGTAAACCTCGTCGATATGCTTGCGCATGATATCAGCGCGCTTTTGCGCGTAGGTGATGATACGTCCGTAGCGGCGCTCAAAGGCAGCCATGTCAAAGTTGTCAGCCACGTACGGGCTGCAGTTGACGTACAGCTCCAGCGCGGGATAGATGGTGTCGGCGATCTCCTGAATGGTCGCAGCCATGCGGTCAGGGCGATACGCGCCGTTCATCATGTCCAAAAGATAAGTGATGTAGGTCTCCTGACAGTCGTCGCGCTGCATCAGATTGACAAACAGCGGACTGTAGGGGTTGTGATCTCTCGGTGTCGGGTCATAATAACGGGTGAGCGTGTTGGTGTTGACGTCGTTGAAGAAGGCCCAGTCGGTGTCGTGGGGAACGAAGTGCCACTTGCCCTCCATGCCGTAGACGTGAGAATAGTCCTCGCCCTCGGCTGCGAAATACTTGAACACGCGGTTGTTGTTTTGCGGCCAGTCGCCGTTATCGACGTAAGCCATGGTGGCGTTCATCCGCAGATAGGAGTCGACGTCAAGCACGTCGCAAAGCAGCGCGTAGTCGTTGTCGTCGGTCAGGTCCAGCGTCTCGCCCCATTTGATCATCTGCTGATAATCCTTTAAAGGGTCAAAGCCGTTGTGCTCCTTGCCGTCGGACAGCTTGGCGCGCTCCGGACCGTCGAGCACGACAAATTCACCTTGATAATCGTACATGCCGTAGCGATTTTCAAAGTAGTTTTCCTGGTAGGTCTCATGCATCCAGTACATGCCGTACATGGTGCCGTTGACGTAGACGATGCAGGGGCGTACCGGCTGCGTGAAGGGGAAGCCCTGCTGCGCCATCAGCGTCTGCACGATCTCGTCGCGCATAAACGCCGTGCCGAAATCATTACCTGCATTGCGCAGAATGAGATCCTCAAAGCGGTCGAAGCGCACGCCCTCGGCGTCGTACAGGGGGCCGAGCAGCGTCGTGGTGTTGAAATCGTCCAGAATCTCGTCGTAGATCGGACGCGCGCGGAAGCGCATCGGCTTTTGCTTCATGGTACGGGAGTAGTTGCCGTACAGGCGCATGCCGGCAGGCATGGTGAAGATGCGGCTGCCGTCGCTTTCAAACAGCTGCAGCGTGATCTTGCGCTCCCAGTTCAGACCGCGTCCCCAGATGTTGTTTGGGTGGAAAATACCGGTCTGCGGCGACCACAGGTCTTCCTCGGGCACGTTGACCGAGAAGACGGGCAGGGTCAGATATTTTTCGATATCCTTGCCTACAAAGTAGGTGCGGCAGCAGACGTCGGAAACGGTGCCGTCGTCGTAGACGACGATAGCGGCAAAGTGGTAGGCGGTGGGGTATTTTCCCTTGACGGGCAGCGTGATCTCGCCGTATGCCCACGTGCCGTTTTCCTCCGAGGGTGTGGAGCCATCGGTGGTGTAGTAAATGTCGCAGTCTTTGCGCCCGTCTGCCGTCTTTATGGTCAGCGTGACGGTGTGATCAAAGAAGGCGGAGGGCTCCTCGTCCAAAGAAAAGACGATGGGATCGGGCTTGGCCAGTGGTTCGGCTATCTGCGGCGTGCCGTTAAGCTGCTCCTGAATGGCGTCGAAGCCGTCGATAAATGTATCGGTGCTGATCGGATTTTCCGCCTCGGGATCGTAATCCTCGGGGAGCACATTGTCAACAGAGGCGAACCAAAGAAATACAACGGCAAACAACGCCAAAAAAGCGAGCACGCAGCACAGCTGCTTGGTGCCAAAGGCGGATTTGTTGGAATTTGGATTGGAAGATGAGGTCATGTCAAGGCCTCCTTTCATGGTGCGTTTTTGGCAGGATCAGATGTCTCCGGTGTATTCAATCATGGTTGCGCTCTTGACGCCGTCAATGGCAGAGAGCACCTGATCGGTGTCCTTGCTCTTGAAAAGAGAGAACACGGAGGCGGTGATTTCGATCACGCCATCCTTCTGCGTGCGGGAACGGATGCGCGCGTGTGCGGCGGTGAGAGCCTCGCGGACCTTTTCGTCAGCGGCAGCATCGTAGCTGGCAATGATCAGGTGGGTGCGTGCGCGGCCGCGCAGCAGCTGCAGCACGATGTAGACCAGCGCCATGAACAGCGTGCCGGTCAGGGCGAACAGATATAGCCCCGCGCCACAGGTGATACCGACGGCAACGCTCCAAAACAGGAAGCCAACGTCCAAGGGGTCCTTGACGGCGGCACGAAAACGGACGATACTCAAGGCACCGACCATACCCAAAGAGAGCACGAGGTTGGCGGAAATGGTCAGAATGATGGTGGTGGTGACCAGAGCGGTCATGACAAGCAGAATGTTGAAGTTGGCGCTGTAGCAGGCACCGCGGTAGAACAGGCGGTATGTAACCATAATAATGATAGCACACAGAAGTGCAAGAGAGAGGCAAACGATGCAGTATTCTGCGGTCAGCTCCATCAGAAGGTTGGCTTGGGCTACGCTGTCCTTAAAGGTTTGGATCAGATTGGCTAAAGTCATGGCAATAGTCTCCTTTGTTTTTTTGTGTATGTGAGAAAATTAGCTCCAGGTTTTTCCTGCTATGTGCAGCATGTCGCGGCACAGGCAATATTTGGATGCCGCCTGCAGGATACCGCCCGTTTGCAGGGCTTGTACGATGTGAGAGGCGATCATCTCGTCGTATTTGATCTCCAGAATAACGGCTTCGGGATAAGGGTACTCACCCGTGGGGAAGACAGGGAAGTCGTCAATGCCCTGCGCGACCATGGCGCCGTGCGTATATCCTGCGCGCAGCTCCTTATCAAAGGTGATGCGGGTATTGGAGAGCGGATGCAGATAGGCTTCGCGGCGATAGGTGACGGCGACGCGGGGGACAAGTGCTCGCTCGCGGCACAGAGTATAGACCTCGCGGCACAGAGGCGTTCCGGCATCACGCAGCGGTGTGGGGTCGCCGGCAAGCAGCGCTTGGTAGACGTCAAGCGTCAAGCGCTCGCCCACTTTATCGATGCGGTCGAGCTTTTTCTCTTTGCACTCCAGGGTGATACGGTCGAGACTGCCGTTATAGATGCGAATGCGGTATTTCTTACGGGAAGGTGTACCGGCAATCTTTTCCTGGTAGGCAGTATCGTAGGCATCGTCGAAGTAGAGGCTGGAGATAAAGTAGCCCTCGGGATCGGTGCAATGTGGGTCGGGGGTAAGCATGGCGCGCATGCGGGCGGAGAGGATGAGGTATTGCTCTTTGGTAAGAACGATCTTTTTTTCGTTGCGCATGGGGTCTCCTTTCGGTGGGAGATAATTTAGGGAGTGCGAACAAAGATTTCTGAATTTAATGTATTGATTGTTCATTTTTTTGTCACGCGACAAAAAAACGAACCAAAAAAAGCGCGCGTAGGGGTTGCACCCCTACGTACCCTGCTGTCTTCGCGTGCTACACCGAATTCGGCGAAGCCGAATTCAAAAGTTTGCCTTGATGGCTCAACGCCATCACCGCGCGCAAGGCGCGGCGGCAAACACGCTATCGCGTTTTTGCTCAATCGCACGCGGTTGTCACAGAGTGCAGACTTTGCTTTCGCCGCCTCAAAAAGGACGGCGAAAACGGAGGGGTTTTCTACGGGAAGAAAAGATGAACTCGGCAAGACGGCGAAAACTGGGGATTTCTACGGGAAGAAATGCTGTCGGGATGTGCTGCGTTCTTTCACTTGCGTCATCCTGAGCGGAGCGCGGCGAAGCGCGCGTAGTCGAACGGATCTCGCAACGATTTTTTTGTAGGGGCGCGCAGTGCGCGTCCGTTCCGCGGGTAAACTACTTATTTATCTGTCATTTGGGATAGAGAAGCGGCGCGAGGGGAGTGAATGACACGCCGGTGACGTGTCAGAGCCCGAGAGAGCGAAGCCGCAGCGAGACGGGGCCCCACCTGGCATATTGCTGTTTGTCGACAGAACAGAACCGCAACAAAGCAAATTAAAAATTATCCAAAAGTTTTTGGAAGTCAAGAAACCTTTTTTCCAAAAAGGTTTCTTG